>JAQGIX010000192.1 GCA_028290925.1 Phenylobacterium sp.
CTGTCGGCGGCGCTGCGCCGCGGGGCGGGCGTGCAGGGGCGCTGGGGCGAGCAGACCCTGCGCAACGTGCTGGAGGCCGCGGGCCTCACCCACCGCTACGATTTCGAGGAGCAGACCTCCACCGACACCGACGAGGGCCGCCGGCGGCCGGACGTCACCGTGCGCTTGCCGGGCGGGGCGGTGTTCGTGATCGACGCCAAGTGCTCGCTGAACGCCTTCCTGGAGCTGCAGGACGCGCCTGACGAGGCCGCCAAGGCCGCCGCCCTGGCCCGCCACGTCCAGAGCGTGCGGGCCCACATCCAGGGGCTCTCGGCCAAGGCCTACTGGGACCAGTTCGACGCCTCGCCGGACTTCGTGGCCATGTTCATCCCCAGCGACTCGATCCTCGCCGCGGCGCTGGACCATGCGCCCGACCTGATGACCGAGGCCATGGACCGCCGGGTGGTGATCGTCACGCCCAGCACCCTCTTCGCACTCTGCAAGGCGGTGGCCTACGGCTGGCGGGTGGAGGAGCAGGCCGCCAACGCCCGGCTGATCGCCGAGCTCGGCCGCGAACTCTACAAGCGCATCGCGGTGATGGGCAGCCATGCCTCCCACCTGGGCAAGTCGCTGGAAGCCGCGGTCGGTCGCTACAACCAGTTCGTGGGCTCGCTGGAGACCCAGGTGCTGACCCAGGCCCGCCGCTTCGAGGACCTGAAGGTCGACCACGAGGGCCGCGAGGTGCCGCAGCTGGAGCCGTTGGACACGGCGGTGCGCCCGCTGGCCAAGCTCTCCAAGGGCGAGGCGCCCCAGGTGCGGCTGGTGGCCGGTGACGAGGCGTAAAGCCGCCATGTCCCACCTTGACGCTCTGGATTGAGGCGCCTACCTCGCAAGCCATGGCGATCCGCGAAATCCTCGTCGTTCCGAGCCCGGTCCTGAAGCAGGTCTCCGAGACCGTGCGCGTGGTCGACGACGACCTGCGCGCGCTGATGGACGACATGCTGGAGACCATGTACGCGGCCCCCGGCATCGGCCTGGCCGCCATCCAGGTGGGCGTGGCCAAGCGGGTGATCGTCATGGACCTCGCCCGCGACGGCGAGGAGGCGCAGCCGCGCTTCTTCGTGAACCCGGAGATCCTCTGGGCCTCGGAGGAGACCGCGCCCTACGAGGAAGGCTGCCTGTCGGTGCCGGAGATCTATGACGAGGTCGAGCGGCCGTTGCAGGTGAAGCTCAAGTCCCTGAACTACCAGGGCGAGGAGATCGTGGAGGACGCCGAGGGCCTGTTCGCGGTCTGCATCCAGCACGAGATGGACCACCTGGACGGCGTGCTGTTCATCGACCACCTCTCGCGGCTGAAGCGCGAGCAGGCGATCAAGAAGGTCAAGAAGCTGGTGAAGGCGGCCTAAGCGCCGGGGTGGAGCCTATTTCTTCTCGACCGTGGTCGTAACGGTCGTGGTGGTCGTGGTCTCGTTCGTGCTCGTCTCGGCCTTGTGCTTCTTCGAGGCGTCCTTCACGGCCGAGCCGAGGTCCTTCAACGACGCCTTGAGTTCGTTCGCGGCCTTCTTGACCTGGGGGTCCTTGCCGATCGCCTTGAGGTCCTTGCCGGTGTCCTGGCCGGCGGCCTTGATGTCCTGACCCAGCTTCTGGGCGTCGGCCTTCACTTCCTGGCCGGCGGCCTGCGTCGTCGTCTTCACATCCTGGGCGGTGGCGTTGGTGTCGGCCTGCGCCTTCTGCTGGTCGGCCTTGCTGCAGCCGGCGACGGCGAGCGTCAGGCCGAGCACGAGAGCGGTGGCGGTGGTCCGGGTCGGGGTGGGCATGGGCGCGCTCCTGGGATCGGGGTCTCTAACTGCCAAGCTTTGAGCCTAGTTCCGCGCGCATTTTGCATGCCGGCCCGGCGACCGCTACATGGCGGCCATGCGCCTGGCCTTCCTGGGAACCCCCGACTTCGCGGTCGCCGCTTTGAAACGTCTCGTCGAGGCGGGCCATGAGGTGGCCTGCGTCTACTCCCAGCCCCCGGCGCCGCGCGGCCGCGGCCAGGACCTCAAGCCCTCGCCGGTGCACGCCTTCGCCGCCGAGCACGGACTTGCCGTGCGCACGCCGGCCTCCATGCGCGACCCTGCGGAGATCGCGGCCTTCCGGGCGCTGGGCCTCGACGCCGCGGTGGTGGTGGCGTTCGGCCAGATCCTGCCGAAGGAGGTGCTGGAGGCCCCCAGGCTCGGATCCTTCAACCTGCACGGCTCGCTCCTGCCGCGCTGGCGCGGCGCCGCGCCGATCCAGCGGGCGATCATGGCCGGCGATCCGCTGACCGGGGTCCAGGTCATGCGCATGACCGAGGGCCTCGACGAGGGGCCGATCCTGGCCTCGGAGACCCTGCGCATCGGCCCGCTCGACACCGCCCAGACCGTGCACGACCGCATGGCCGAGGCCGGGGCCGGCCTGCTGGCCCGCACCCTGCCGCTGATCGAGCGTGGCGCGGCCAAGGAGACCCCGCAGGCGGAAGGCGGCGTCACCTACGCCAAGAAGATCCGGGCGAAGGAGGCGCGCATCGACTGGACCAAGCCCGCCGCCGAGGTCGACCGCAAGATCCGCGGGCTGTCGCCCTATCCCGGCGCCTGGTTCCAGCTCCCGACGGAGAAGGGTCCGGCGCGGGTGAAGGCCCTGCTCTCCGCCGTCGCGGACGCCGGCGGCGCGCCCGGCGCGGTGCTGGACGACAAGCTGCTGGTGGCCTGCGGCGAGGGCGCGGTGCGCCTGCTGCGCGTGCAGCGCGAGGGTCGCGGCGCCCAGGAGGCCGCGGCCTTCTTGCGAGGTTCGCCCGTGGCCCTCGGGACGCGGCTCACCTGATGCCCCGCTATCGTCTCGTGATCGAATACGACGGCCGGCCCTATCACGGCTTCCAGGCGCAGGGGGCGCTGCCCTCGGTGCAGGCGTCGATCGAACGGGCGGTGAAGGGCTTCTGCGGCGAGACGCTTCGCCTGCAGGCGGCGGGGCGCACCGACGCCGGCGTGCACGCCACCGGCCAGGTGATCCACGTCGACCTGGCGAAGGACTGGAAGCCGGCGGTGGTGCGCGACGCGCTGAACGCCCACCTGGTCCCCGAGCCGATCGCCATCCTGGACGCCAGCATCGCGCCCGACGGCTGGCACGCGCGCTTCTCGGCCACCGAGCGGCGCTACCTCTACCGCATCCTCAACCGCAAGAGCCCGCCGGCCCTGGACCAGGGCCGGGTCTGGCACGTGAAGAAGCCGCTGGACGCCGAGGCCATGCACGCCGCGGCGCAGATCCTGGTGGGCCACCACGACTTCACCACCTTCCGCGACCTGGCCTGCCAGGCGAAGTCGCCGATGAAGACGCTGGACGTGGCCTCGGTGCGCCGCGAGGGCGGCGAGGTGATCCTGGAGTTCGCCTCGCGCTCGTTCCTGCACCGCCAGGTCCGCTCGATGACCGGCACCCTGGCGGAGGTTGGCGTCGGCCGCTGGACGGCGGCGCAGGTGAAGGCCGCCCTGGAGGCCCGCGACCGCAAGGCCTGCGGGCCGGTGGCGCCCGCGGACGGGCTCTACCTCACCGGCGTGGACTACGCCGCGAAGGCCTCGAAGTAGCGCTGGATCAGGCGCTCATAGACCGCCTGCAGCATCCGGATCTCGGCGACCGGCGCGCGCTCGTCCACCTGGTGCATGGTCTTGCCCACCAGGCCCAGCTCGACCACCGGGCAGAGCGCGCGGATGAAGCGGGCGTCGGAGGTGCCGCCGGTGGTGGACAGCTCCGGCGCGCGGCCGGTGACCTCGCGCACGGCGGCGGCGACCACCTCGGTGAACGGACCGGGCGCGGTCAGGAACGCTTCGCCGCTGATCTGCGGGGTGACGGCGGCCTGGCAGGACGTGCCCTCGGCGGCGGCCTTGGCCTCCGCCGCGATCCAGGCGGCGAGCTCGGCGCCCGTATGGTTCGGGTTGAAGCGGATGTTCAGCCGGGCGCGGGCCACGCCGGGAATGACGTTGGTCGCGGTGTTCGGGACCTCGATCCAGGTGACTTCCAAGTTCGAGGGCTGGAACTCGGGATAGCCCTCGTCGAGCACCCTGGCCTGCAGGGCCGCGAGAGCGCGGATCAGCACCGGCGTGGGGTTGGCGGCGCGATGCGGATAGGCCACGTGGCCTTGCAGGCCGGTGACCTCGATCTCGGCGTTGATCGAGCCGCGGCGGCCGACCTTGACCATGTCGCCGAAGGTCTCCGAGGAGGTGGGCTCGCCCACCACGCAGTGGTCGATGACCTCGCCCTCGACGGCCAGCGCCTCGACCACCTTCCGGGTGCCGTCGAGCGCCACGCCCTCCTCGTCGCCGGTGATCAGGAAGGACAGCGAGCCCTTCCCCTGGCCGGCGGCGAGGGCCGCGGCGGCCGCGGCGGCGAAGGCGGCGATGGCGCTCTTCATGTCGACCGCGCCGCGCCCGATCAGCACCCCGTCCACCACCTCGGCGGAGAAGGCGTCCTGGCTCCAGGCGGCGGTGTTCCCGACCGGCACCACGTCGGTGTGGCCGGCGAAGCAGAGGTTGGGGCTCGCGGTCCCGTAGCGGGCGTAGAGGTTCTCGATCTCGCCGAACTTCATGCGGCGGCAGGCGAAGCCCAGGCCGGCCAGCGTCCGCTCGACCACGTCCATGGCGCCGGCGTCCGCCGGGGTGACGGAGGGCTTGCGGATCAGCTCCCGCGTCAGGTCGATCGCGTCGATCAAGCTCGTACCTTCGCCGTGGAATGCCTAAGTCTGGGCTGTCCTAGACCGGAAAGCCGCCATGCCCAAGATCGACATCGAGACCGCCCCCGCCCGTTTCGGCGCCGGCTACCCGCCGCCCTACGACGAACCTTGCAAGCAGCGACGCCGCTGGCAGCTTGGCGATGCGGCGGGCCTGACCCAGTTCGGGGTGAACCTGTTGCGGCTCGCCCCCGGCTGCTGGTCGGCGCAGCGGCACTGGCACAGCCACGAGGACGAGTTCGTCTGGGTCGTCGAGGGGGCGGTGGTGCTGTGTGACGACTACGGCGAGCAGGTCCTCAAGGCCGGCGATTGCGTGGGCTTCAAGGCCGGCGTCGCCAACGGCCACCACATCCAGAACCGCTCGGATCGCGAGGCCGTGCTGCTGGAGGTGGGATCGCGTCGCCTCGGGGAGGACGGCTGCGACTATCCCGAC
>JAQGIX010000109.1 GCA_028290925.1 Phenylobacterium sp.
GCGCCCTTCGGCTCGAAGTCGGCGAGTAGCGGGAAGTGCAGGTTGCGGTCGCGGGCGAAGGCCTGGTGGCACCAGGCGCCGTCCACCGAAATCCCCAGCATCGAGGCGCGCCGGTCGCGGAACTCCGGCAGGATCTGGTTGTAGAGGGCCATCTGGTCGCCGCAGACCGGGCTCCAGTCGGCGGGATAGAAGGCCAGCACCACGCGCCGGCCGCTCAGCTCGGACAGCGACAACATCTGGTCGGGCGTGACGTGCAGGCTGAAGTCAGGCGCGCGGCGTCCGGGCGAGAGGATCTCGGCCATGCGAAGCTCCTGTGATGGTCGCCCGGCAAGCTAGCGACCCGTGGCGGGGCGCGAACTGGTCCCTCCGATGGGTTCCGATGCGTCGGACGAGCGCGCCGCGATGCTTGCAGCGGCAGCGTGAGGCCATCCACAGCCGGCGCACTGACCGGCGTCAGTCGCCGGGTCCGGTAGCTTCCTGAGGAACTATCCGGAGTGCCAAGGGTCATGGCGTGGCGGATGGTGCCGGCCTCATCAGGTCGACCGATGCTCTCTGAACCTCACCCTGTTCCGGCGCGGGGGACCACCCCGCCGCCGCATTTCGTCCTGGCCCCGCCGCGCGGGACGCCGCTGGTCGTCGAAGGCTGCGTCATGCAGACCGCGGGCGACGGGGTGATCTACGCCCAGGAGGATCCCGCCCAGTCGGTCTATCAGGTGATCAGCGGCGCGGTCCGCACGCTCAGCCACACCGACGACGGCCGGCGCATCATCCACGGCTTCCACCTGCCCGGTGAGATCTTCGGCCTGGAACGCGAGAAGCTGCACCTGTGCAGCGCCGAGGCGGTCTGCGACGCCCGCCTGGTGCGCTGCGGCCGCGCCCGGCTGCAGGCGCTGGCCGACGAGGACCTGCGCGCCGCCGAGGCCATGTGGTGGTGGCTGCTGCTCAGCCGCGACCGCACCGCCGAGCGCCTGCATTTCCTGACCCGGGCGAACGCCATCGACAAGGTGGCCGATTTCCTGATCGACATCGCCCAGCGCACCGGTTCGGACGGCCGCATCGAGCTGCCGATGTCGCGCTACGACATCGCCGACTACCTGGGCCTGTCGCCGGAGACGGTCAGCCGCGCGTTCAGCGCGCTCCGCGACAAGGGCCTGATCGCCTGCCGCGGCCGCACGGTGGTGATCCTCGAGGCCGGCTTTCGGCGGATTCCCGCCCGCACCCGCGGCGCGGCGCGGCAGGCCGAGGCCGACCGTTCGCTCCGACCGTCCCCGCTGGCCCCTCTCGCCGTCGCCCAACCCCAGTAACCCGGCAAAGGACGCCCCTCATGGCAGCGTCCGCGAGCTGCCCGATCCACCCGCCCCATCAGAGACAAGGAGACATGACATGGCGAGAAACCTGCCGACGCCCTTCCGCTTCAGCGAGGATCCCAGCTGGGCGGCCGGACCGCTCATGCTGATCCAGCGGGAGATGAGCCGCTTGCTGGAAGACGCCGCCCGCGGCGCACCGGCGACCGGGGCCGTGACGGGCGGCCTGCTGGCCCCGCGCCTCGACGTGCGCGAGACCGACAAGGAGTTCCGCATTTCCGTGGAGATGCCCGGCGTCTCGGAGGACGAGGTCGAGCTCAATGTCGACGAGGGCCTGCTGACCATCCGCGCGGAGAAGAAGGAAGAGCGCGACGTCGAGAAGGTCGACCAGCACATCACTGAGCGGAGGTTCGGCGTCTTCCAGCGTACCCTTCGCCTGCCGGAGGCGGTCGACCCGAACGAGGTCAAGGCCGACCTCGAGAACGGGGTGCTGCGGATCACCATCCCGAAATCCCAAAGCCAGGACCGTAGCCGCCGCGTACAGGTCGGCCGGCGCTCGTCTTCCGCAGAGGGGGGCGCCCAGGCGCATTGACACCTCCCGCCTGCGCGGGGCGCCACAACGCGCGTGCGCCCCGCGCTCCTTTTTCATGCCGAGGGACGACCATGACCACCGCCCAGGACATCCCCCACATCGACCCCCGCTCCGACGCCATGAGCGGATTGCTGGCCCGCAACTGGTGGGCGGTCGGCCTGCGCGGCGTGTTCGGCGTCCTGTTCGGGGCCATCGCCCTGATCACCCCGACCGTCGCCCTGCTGTCGCTGGTGCTGGTGTTCGCGGCCTATATGTTCGTCGACGGGATCTTCGCCATCGTCTCCGCGGTCAGAGCGGCGCGTAGCCATGAGCGCTGGGGCCTGCTCTTGCTGCAGGGCGTGGTGAGCCTGCTGGCCGGCGCGGCGGCCGCGCTGCTGCCGGGCATCGCGGCGCTGAGCTTCGTCTATCTGATCGCGGCCTGGTCGATCGTCTCGGGCGTGCTGGGGGTGGCGGCCGCGGCGAGGCTGCGCGGCGACCACGGCCGCTGGTGGCTGGGCTTCTCCGGCGTCCTGTCGATCCTGGTCGGCGTGCTGCTGGCAGTCGCGCCGCTGATCGGCGCCCTGGTGTTGACCTGGTGGATCGGCGCCTACGCCCTGGTCTATGGCGTCACCCTGCTGATCCTGGCCTACCGGCTGCGGCCCCATCGCGCCCACGGCCACGAGGGGCTGACGGCGCACCCCGCCTAGCGGGCTCGGCGCCCGACGATCCGGGCCCAAAAAATGAAATCCCCGCGCCGTCGCCGGACGCGGGGACTTGGGACGACGGTGACCGTTGGGCTCGGGTGCGGCCGCCGACTTATTGAGAAGACGTCGCGGACCGGCCGCGCCCCCTAGTCCGCAGGTGCGACAAACGCGCTTAATTTTCTAGCGCGGGGCGAGCGGGCGCGTGGCGATCTGGGCGATCGGCTGCAGCCGAGGGTCCCGGGCAATGTCGGCCGGGGCGATGAAGCCGTAGCCGTCCCATGGGATTTTCAGCCCCACGGCCTGGAAGCAACGGGCCACATATTCCGAGCAGATGAACTCGTCGTCCGGCCCGAGGCTGGGCGGCGTCTTCAGATGGAAGCGGCCGAGCGCGATCCTGAGCGCGATCTTGACCATCTCGGCCTGCGAGAACCGGTCCCCCAGGCGGTCGAAGGCGAACTCGGCCATGCGCTTCAGCGGCTGCCGGCGTGACTTGGCGGCCAGGCCCTGGTGGCGGGCCAGGAGGATGCGGCCGGGGTAGGGGGTGACGCCGCGGCTGGTGCGGGTGATGAAGCCGCTCAAGGGCACGGCCCGCACGCCCAGGTGTTCGACGCATTCCAGGACGATGACCCGGTCGATGTCGGGCCGGCGGAAGGCGAGGGCGGCGTGGCTCCAGGGGCTGGCGGTCGCCCAGCGGATCAGCCGCGACATGGGCTCGTGGACCGAGCACAGCAGGACATCGCCGTCGCGGACCAGCTTGCGGACCTCGGCGTAGGGCTTGGGCGCGAAGTCTTTGAAGACGGTGTCGGGAACGGCCATCGGCCCGCGAACAACGTCGAGCTTGGCCGTTCGATCCCCGCAATCCGCTTGCCTGGCCGCGCGGCGGCGTCTTAGCTGACGACCAGCGGCGACGGCGGCTGCGTCACCCTAGGCGCAGGCTGCTCTTTCGATCTCCGATCTCCATAGCTTCCACCGCGCGCGCGAGCGCCCGCGCGCGAGCACCGCATCGCGCCCGCCGAGCCCAGACCGGGGTTGTGTGTCGGAATTCTCGCAATTGCGGCGAGAACTTTGCGGCTTCGCCCAAATCCCGAGCCACACCGCGCCGCGTAACGATTTGGAAAGGTCGCTCCGTTACCAACCGAGGGGAACGATAAGGCGAGTGTGCGTAGCGATTACCGAACGAGCGACAGAATATCGCTCGTAAAAACCAGGATGGTTTAGATGTCGATCTCAGCTCTTTCGACCGCCCAAATCGCGGCGCTGTCGGTCACCACGATCCAGACCCTGACCAAGACGGACCTCGCGTCCTTGAACGCGACTCAAGTCGGGGCGATCAACACCACGGACATTGCGGCGCTCGACGCGACGCAGGTCTCCGGTATCACGGCGGCCGCGGCCAAGGGGCTGAAGGCCACCCAGATCCCACAGTTCAACGCGGCGATCGTGTTCGACACGACCCAGCTGGTGGCCCTGGCCTCGACCCAGGTCGGCGCCTTCACCTCCACCCAGCTGGCCGGGTTCGACACAACCCATATCCACACGCTGAGCGGCGCCCAGCTCTCGGGCCTGAGCGCCGCCAGCCTCTCGTCGCTGGTTACGACCCAGATCGCCGCGCTCGACCAGACCGAGCTGCGCGGCCTGACCGTCAGCCAGCTGCAGGGGCTCTCGAACGCCGACATCGGCGAGTTCAGCGCCACCCAGATCGGCCAGTTCTCCACCGCCCAGTTCGCGGGCCTGACCACCGGCGAGCTGGCGGTGATCAGCACCACCCAGCTGGCCGGCGTCAGCACGGCGCAACTCGGCGCGCTCAACGCGACCAAGC
>JAQGIX010000112.1 GCA_028290925.1 Phenylobacterium sp.
CCCCCTCCACCACTCGCTCTTCCGCCCGCACTGCGGGCGTCGGCGCGCGGTCCCCCTCCCCCGCTTCGCAGGGGAGGAAGAAGACGCTAGTGAATTGATGACGGCGTCATTTCACGCCGCGGATTGAGCGAAACGAATTTTCAGGAGCGGATTTGATGGCGGATTTTGGTGGGAGCGACCTCGAGGCGTTCCGCGCGGAGGCGCGGGACTGGATCTCGGCGAATTTCCCGGCCTCGCTGAAGGGCCAGGGCAACCCGATGATGCGGGAGGAACGGGCCAGGCCATCGGCCGACCAGGAAGCCTGGCGCAAGGCCATGGGCGAGAAGGGTTGGGGCGTCCCGACCTGGCCGAAGGACTATGGCGCGGCGGGGCTGGACGCCGCCCAGGCGCGGGTGATCCAGCAGGAACTGGCGCGCGCCGGCGCCTACAACCCGATCGGCGGCATGGGCGTGATGATGTTCGGCCCGACGCTGCTGGAATACGGCACCGAGGCGCAGAAGCAGCAGCACATCCCGGCGATCGTCAAAGGCGACCTGCAATGGTGCCAGGGATTCAGCGAGCCGGGCGCCGGCTCCGACCTGGCCTCTCTCCAGACCAAAGCCGAGGACAAGGGCGACCACTTCCTGGTGAACGGCCAGAAGATCTGGACTTCGGGCGCGCAATTCGCCGACTGGTGCTTCTGCCTGGTGCGCACCGATACCGCGAAGAAGCACGAGGGCATCTCGTTCGTGTTGTTCCCGATGCACCAGCCGGGCATCGAGGTCCGGCCGATCCAGCTGATCAGCGGCAACAGCCCGTTCTGCGAGACCTTCTTCACCGGCGCCATCGCCAAGTAGGAGGACCTGGTCGGTCCGCTGAACGGCGGCTGGTCGATCGCCAAGCGGCTGCTGCAGCATGAGCGATCCGGCCTCTCCGGCGCGGGCGGCGGCGGCATGTTCGGCCAGACCAAGCCCCTGGAACAGCTGGCCAAGGACTATGTCGGGACCGACGACCAGGGCCGCATCGCCGACAGCGACCTGCGCACCCGCGTGGTGCAGAACCTGATCGACGCGCGCGCCTTCCAGCAGACCGCGTTCCGCGCCATGGCGGAGGCCAAGGGCAATTCCAGCCCCTCGGCCGCCACCTCGATCATGAAGAACGCCGGCACCCGCATCTTCCAGGACCGCGCCGAGCTGACGCTGGAGATCATGGGCCACCAGGGCCTGGGCTGGGAGGGCGAGGGCTTCGCGCCGGAGGAGCTCTCCGCGGTGCGCGGCTGGCTGGGCGGAAAGGCCACCACGATCTACGGCGGGTCGCAGGAGATCCAGTCGAACATCATCTCCAAGCGGATCCTGGGGTTGCCGGACCTGACGCAGTCGAAGTGAAGAGTTGAACCACGGAACACACGGAACACACGGAACTTAAAGAAGAAATCTGTACACGAACCACACGAACGGGAGCTGGGGATTGAGGCGCTGAGGCTGGATTGGAATGCGCGCCTTGCGCGCGGGAATTCACCCTCTGCCTCGGTCGTGTGGTTCGGACATCTCCTCTTCTTCCGTGAGTTCCGTGTGTTCCGTGGTTCGAAAATGCCTTGATCCCCGCCGCTCGGCGGGGCCGAATTGAAACCAAAGAGATTTGAGGAAACCAATATGGCCGTTCTGACCGAAGAACAGAGCATGCTGAAGGACGCGGCGAAGAGCTGGGTCCAGGAGAAGTCGCCGGTCTCGGCGTTCCGCAAGATGCGCGATAGCGGCGTCGAGCTGGGCTACGACGCCAAGGCCTGGAACGAGATGGCCGAGATGGGCTGGGCCGGGGTGATCATCCCGGAAGAGTATGGCGGCTCCAACTTCGGCTACCTGTCGCTGGGCCTGATCCTGGAGGAGACCGGCCGCACGCTCACCGCCTCGCCGCTGCTGGCCTCGGGCCTGGCCGGCGCCTCGGCGCTGATCCTGGGCGGCACGGACGCGCAGAAGTCCGAGTGGCTGCCGAAGATCGCCGAGGGCGCGGTGGTGGCCACCCTGGCCGTCGACGAGGGCCCGCACCACAACCCCGAGAAGGTGGCCACCGAGGCCAAGAAATCCGGCGCCGGCTACACGCTCACCGGCAAGAAGACCTTCGTACTGGAAGGCCCGGCGGCCGGCCTGCTGATCGTCTCGGCCAAGACCGCGGGCGGCGTCGAGCTGTTCCTGGTCAAGGCCGACGCCCCCGGCGTCACCCGCCAGCGCCTGCACCTGGCCGATAGCCGCGGCGCGGCCAACATCGAGTTCAAGGACGCCCCGGCCGAGCTCTTGGGCGACAAGGAAGGCGGCGGCGCAGCGCTCCTGGAGAAGACCCTCGACCGGGCCCGCGCCGGGGTCGCCGCCGAGATGCTGGGCGCCGCGACCCAGGCCTTCGAGACGACGCTGGACTACCTCAAGACCCGCGTCCAGTTCGGCCAGGTGATCGGCGCCTTCCAGGCGCTGCAGCACCGGGCGGCCAAGATGTTCACCGACCTCGAGCTGTCCCGCTCCGCGGTCGAGGCGGCGCTCACCGCCATCGACAACGATAGCCCCGACACGCCCGAGCTGGTGTCGCTGGCGAAGGCCAAGATGGGCGACACCTTCCACCTGGTCTCCAACGAGATGGTCCAGATGCACGGCGGCATCGGCATGACCGACGCCCACGACGCGGGCTTCTACCTGAAGCG
>JAQGIX010000148.1 GCA_028290925.1 Phenylobacterium sp.
CGCAGGTCATGGACAAGATCTTCGACCCCTTCTTCACCACCAAGCCGGTGGGCGAGGGGACGGGGCTGGGCCTCGCCACCGTCTACGGCATCGTCAAGCAGTCCGACGGCTGGATCGCGGTGGACTCCAAGCCCGGCGAGGGGGCGGCCTTCCGCATCTTCCTGCCGGTGCACCATGCCGCCGCGGTGATCGCCCCGGCGCCCGCGCCGATCGCCACCAAGCGCCCGGCCGCCCGCGACCTCTCCGGGGCGGGCCGCATCCTGTTCGTCGAGGACGAGGACGCCGTCCGCGGCGTGGCCGCCAAGCTGCTCCGGGCCCGCGGCTACGAGGTGATCGAGGCGGCCAGCGGCGAGGAGGCGCTCGAACTCGCCCAGACCCACGCCGGAACGATCGACCTGATGATCTCCGACGTGGTCATGCCCGGCATGCAAGGCCCCGACCTCCTGAAGCAGGCCCGGCAATATCTCGGGTCCGCCCCGGTGATGTTCATCTCCGGCTACGCCGAGAGCGAGTTCTCCGACCTGCTGGAGGGCGAGAGCAACGTCTCCTTCCTGCCCAAACCCATCGACATCAAGACGCTGGCGGAGCGGGTGAAGCTGGAGCTGCAGAAGGCGGCTTAGCCCCTCGTTTCGCCTCCGCGGGAAGGCTAGTATGGCCGCCCGTCCGCGCCGCCATCAGGTCCCACGTGTCCGACAGCTTCCTCTCCGCGCCGAAGCCGAGCAGCTACGACGAGGTGCTCGCCCGCGCGCTTGGCGCCGCCGAGGACCTACAGGGGACCCCCGACGAGCCCCTGCGCTGGAACCACGCTGTCACCCCGATGCGCGAGGGCCGCTACCTCGAGGCCTGGCCCTATTGCGAATCCCGCGGTGCGGGGTTGGGTGTGAACCCAGTGATCGCCGAGCTGCGCCGCGAACTCGACGCGCGCGGCCGATGAGCCTTCCCGCTACCCCGCAGGACTGGCCGCCGCTCGTCTATGAAGACTGGGCGGACACCCAGGCCACCCTGCACATGTGGACCCAGGTGGTCGGCAAGATCCGCATGGCCCTGGCGCCGCCGGTGAACCACTGGTGGCATGTGACGCTCTATGTGACGGCGCGGGGGCTCTCCACCTCGCCCATGCCGATCGGCGGCGGCCGCACCCTGGAGATCGCCTTCGACTTCCTCGCCCACGAGCTGCAATTCGACTGCAGCGACGGCGCCGGCGAGCGGCTGCCCCTGAAGGCCCAGAGCGTGGCCGCCTTCTACGATCAGGTCCTGGCGGCGCTGGCCCGGCTGGGCGTCAGCGTGCGCATCTGGACCACACCCTGCGAGGTGGAGAACCCGATCCCCTTCGAGCGGGACGAGACGCACGCGTCCTACGATCCGGCGGCGGCCCAGACCTTCTGGCGGGTGCTGGTCCAGGCCGACCGGGTGATGAAGGAATTCCGCGGCCGCTTCCTCGGCAAGGCGAGCCCGGCGCACTTCTTCTGGGGCAGCTTCGACATGGCCGCCACCCGGTTCTCCGGCCGGCCGGCGCCGCCGCATCCGGGTTCGCCGGTGCTGCCAGCCTCCGTCAGCATCGAGGCCTATTCGCGCGAGGAAACGAGCTGCGGCTTCGGGCCGGGCGCGCCCGGCGTCCCGCCGCTGTTCTACGCCTACGCCTATCCGGAGCCGGCGGGGTTCGCCGCGGCGCGGGTGCGGCCCGAGGCGGCGCGGTGGGACGCGACGCTCGGCGAATTCGTCCTGCCCTACGACGCGGTGCGCCGCGCGGCCGATCCCGACGCGGCGGTGCTGGCCTTCTTCCAGTCGACCTATGGCGCGGCCGCCGACCTCGCCGGCTGGCCGCGCGCCGAGCTTGAGCGACCCGCCAGCCAAGGAGCCGCCCGATGAACGAGCCGATGCCCTTCAGGAAGCCCCTGCCGCTGTCGTCTTGGCTGGCGACCGCGGTCGGCGCGGCGGCGCTGGGCGCCCTCGCCATCGGCGCGGTCAGCGTTGGCCGGATGGCCATCGGCCGGCTCGCCATCGGCCGGCTCAAGGTCGGCCGGCTCGAGGTCGACGACCTCGTGGTCCGCCGCCTGAGCGTGCTCGAGGACTAGGCTTCCGCCGCCGCGGGCGCCTTGGCGCCATAGGGCGTCAGGTCGATCCCCGGATAGCGCAGGGCGACGTCGGTAAGCGTCTGGTCGTTCCAGTAGTCGTCGCCCGGCGGCGGCCAGCCGAACAGGTCGCGCTGGCGCGGCGTCATCCTGACCATCGCCTCCTTCCAGCCCGGGTTCAGGGTGCGGTCCGGCCAGGCGAGCTTGCCCTGCCAGCGCCAGCCGCGCTTCTTGAAGTCGATCGGCAGGACGAACCGCGAGCGGCCCGGCGCGCCGAAGTTCGAGCCGCGGTGGAAGACGTCGGTCTTGTAGATCAGGATCGAGCCGGCCGGGCCGGTGACCGCCACCTCGTCGTCGAAGAAATCGCCCATCTCGGTGCGGGTGACTCCGATCGGGATATGCCGGGTCTTATCGATCGGCACCGCCTTGGTGGGCCCGTCCAGCTCGGTCACGTCGGAGAGCAGTATGAAGCAGGTCATCTGCGGCATGGTCTGGTCAGCGCGCGGCACCACGATGGTGTGGTTCTCGTAGTCGCGGTGGTGGGCCTGGTCGTAGTCGACGGCGCCGGCGTACTTGGCCCACAGCTCGATCTTGTAGCAGTCGATCTCGGTGGTCTGCAGGAACCGCTCGGCCGCATCGATCAGGTCCGGATAGACGCAGACCCGATTGATCGCCCACGACGGGTAGGGGAAGAACCGCAGGCCGGCGAACTGGCTCCTGGCGAACCGCGGATGGGCGCCCGGATCGGCGAAATAGTCCGCCGGCCGCGGATAGATCTCCCACAGCGCGTCCTGGGCGGCGGTGAGCGTCTCCTTGTCGAGGAAGCCCTCCACCACGGTGAAGCCGCGGTCGAAGACCTCCGCGAGGTTGGCGTCGGGAATGCGCAACGGGCGGCCTCCTGCGAGCTCGCATTGAAGGCCGCCCGGCCGCGCCGCGCAACGTCGGCCTTGCGATTTGTCGCCGCCCGCGCTTGGCTTGGTCCATTGCGACAAAAAGAGATTTCGGGAGGACGCGATGGCCAGGATTGATCCGAACGGCCGGCTGAAGGGGCGCAACGCCATCGTCACCGGCGCGAGCCGCGGCATCGGCGAGGCGATCGCAGCGCGGCTCGCCATGGAAGGCGCCCGCGTGGTCTGCTCGGCGCGCACCGCCGAGCGCGGCGAGAGCCGGCTGCCCGGTACGCTCCACGAGACCGTCGATCGCATCCGCCAGGCCGGCGGCGAGGCCACCTTCATCAAGGCCGACCTGGCCCAGAGCGTCGAGCGCGAGCGGCTGGTCGAGGAGGCCGTGGCGGCCTACGGGCCGGTCGACATCCTGATCAACAACGCCGCCATCACCTACTTCACGCCGGTGGTGGAGTTCACCGAGAAGCGCTTCAAGCTGATGATGGAGGTGCAGGTCTACGCGCCCTTCCATCTCGCGCAGCTGGTGCTGCCCTCCATGCGCGAGCGCCGGCAGGGCTGGATCGTCAACATCTCCTCGCCGGCCGGCCTGCATCCGAAGGCGCCCTACACGCGCCGCGGCGGCGGCACGGTCTACGGCATGTGCAAGGCCGCGCTGGAGCGCTTCACGACGGGGCTGGCGTCCGAGGTCTATGACGACGACATCGCCGTCAACGTGGTCTCGCCGGGGCTGGTGGACACCCCCGGCGTCGCCATCCACGGCCTGATCAACGAGGCCACCCGGGACCGCGTGCAGCCCATCGAATATATCGCCGAGGCGGTCTACCGGCTGGCCTCGGGCGACCCGAAGGTCCTGACCGGCCGCATCGAATACGCCGAGCCCTTCCTCAAGGAGCTCTCGGTGAAGCCCTCGGAGCTGGTCTAGTCCGCATGATCGAGCAGACCGTCGAGATCGCCACCAAGGACGGGGCGACCACCACCTTCATCGTCCATCCGGAGCGCGAGGGCCCCTATCCGGTGGTGCTGTTCTTCATGGACGCGCCGGCCATCCGTGAGGAGCTGCGCGACATGGCCCGGCGGATCGCCGCCGTCGGCTACTACGTGATGCTGCCCAACCTGTACTACCGCAAGGGCGTCATGGAGATGGCCGACCTGCCGCCGCTGCCGCAGGACGCCGCCCGCGAGCGGATGTTCGAGTTCATGAACTCGCTGACCATCCCGGCGGTGATGGACGACGCCGACGCCCTGCAGGACTTCGCCGACCGCGATCCGGCGGCGGGATTGGGTCCGATCGGCACGCTCGGCTACTGCATGAGCGGCCAGTACGCGATCGCCTTCGCCGCCCGCTGGCCGGAGCGGGTGGGGGCCGCGGCCTCGATCTATGGGGTGCGGCTGGTCACCGACGAGGCCGACAGCCCGCACCTGGCGGCCGCCAAGGCGCTGGGCGAGCTCTACTTCGCCTGCGCCGAGCACGACCCGTGGGCGCCGTTGGAGATGGTCGAGGCGCTCGACCAGTCGATCAAGTCGCGCAAGCTGAACGCCGAGGTGGAGCTCTATCCCGGCGTCCACCATGGCTTCGCCTTCCCGCAGCGCCCGGCCTATGACAGGCCCGCCGCTGAGCGGCACTGGGAGCGGCTGTTCGCGCTCTGGCGGCGAAATCTTATCTAGCCGAAGTCTATTTTCGCTGCCGACCTGAATCAATGTCGGATCATTCGACATATTCGGGTGTTTCCAAAGCAATTCGAAGATTTCAGTGAAGAAATGTGATGAACCCAATCTAGGGTGATGCGTTCAGATGGGGCTCAGGCCGACTGCGTGATCTTGCAGGCCTGACGGCGTCTAGCCGCCAACAAGGAGCCTGATATGAAACCTCTTCTCACCGCCGTCCTCGCCCTGTCGCTGCTGTCGGGCTCAGCCGCGATGGCCCAGCCCTACGGCCATGACCACGGGCAGAACGGCAACGACCAACGCAGCAACGACCAACGCGCCAACGATCAGCGGGGCAACGATCAGCGCGCCAACGACCAACGCGCCTATGACCAGCGCAACAATGGCCACGACCGCGGAAACCACTATGGCCAGAACCATCGGTGGTCGCGCGGCGAGCGGCTGCCGCAACAGTATTACGGCAACTCCGGCTACTACGTGGACTATCGCGCCAACCATCTGCGCGCGCCGCCCCGCGGCTACCGCTGGGTTCGCGTCGACAACAACTACATGATGGCCTCCGTCGCCACCGG
>JAQGIX010000162.1 GCA_028290925.1 Phenylobacterium sp.
TGGTGTTTCGCAGCCGCGCGGCGGTGAGGGCGCCGGCCAGCATGACCACCGCCACATAGATGTAGAAGCCGCTCTCGACGCCAGCCTTCTTCAGCCATTCGGCCACGTATTCGGCGGTGCCGCCGAAGATGGCGTTGGCCAGCGCGTAGGGCAGCGACACGCCGAGCGCGCGGATGTGCGCCGGGAACAACTCGGCCTTGATGACCGCGTTCACCGCCGCGTAGCCCGAGTGGAACAGCGCCAGGAGCATGACCAGGCCGAAGGCCACGGCGGCCACGTGGGCATGGCTGATGGCGGTCATCACCGGATAGGTGGCGAGCCCGCCGAGCGTGAGGCCGACGGCCATGGTGGTCTTGCGGCCGACATGGTCCGAGAGCCAGCCGACGGCCGGCTGGATCAGCATGTAGAGCACCAGCACGCCGGCCATGATGGCGGTGCCGGTGTCCTTGGAGAAGCCCGCGGTGTTGACCAGGAACTTCTGCATGTAGGTGGTGTAGGCGTAGAAGCTGAGCGAGCCCGCCGCGGTCAGGACCAGGATGATCGCGAACTCCCTGGGATGCTCGCGCAGCAGGGTGAGGGTGCGGCCGCGCTGGGCGGTGGCGACCTTCTCGGCCAGGTAGGCGCGGGTCTCTTCCAGGCCCATGCGCATCCAGAACACCACGATGGCCAGCACGCCGCCGACCGCGAAGGGGATGCGCCAGCCCCAGGCCTGGAGCGCCGACTTGGACAGGGTGTGCTGGATGATCACCAGCACCAGCAGCGCGGCCACCTGGCCGCCGATCAGGCTGGTGTACTGGAACGACGACCAGAACCCCCGCCGCGCGCGGCCGGCCATCTCGCTCAGATAGGTGGCGCTGGCGCCATATTCGCCGCCCAGCGACAGGCCCTGGACCAGGCGGGCGGCGAGCAGGCCGAACTGGGCGGCCACGCCGATCTGGGCGTAGGTGGGCAGGACGGCGATGGCCAGCGATCCCAGGCTCATCAACGCCACCGACAGGGTGAGCGAGGCGCGGCGGCCGGCGCGGTCGGCGTAGACGCCCATCAGCCAGGCTCCGACGGGCCGCATGACAAAGCCGGCCGCGAAGATGGCGGCGGTCTGCAGCTGCTGGGCGACCGCATCGCCCTTCGGGAAGAACAGGCTCGCGAAATAGAGGCTGGTCGAGGAATAGGCGAACCAGTCGTACCACTCGACCAGGTTGCCGGCCGAGCCGCCGAGGATCGCCTTGATGCGCCGAAACGACGACATGGCGCCCGGCCCTTGGACCGCTCCGCCACGCGCCGCTTCAACTGCCGACTGGCTGACCGCCATGCGTCCCCCGCTTTGTTGCGGGGATGCTAGCGGCCCCTGCGCTCAAGCCAAAGCGGCGAGCGTCAGATACGTCCCAACAGGACCAGGACGATGATGATCACCAGCACGAGGCCCAGGCCGCCGGAGGGGAAGTAGCCCCAGCCGCGGGAATAGCCCCAGCTCGGAAGCGCGCCGATCAGCGCGAGGATCAGGATGATGATCAGAATGGTGCCGAGGCCCACCTTGCTCTCCTTCGTGTCACGCCCCGACTTGGCCGTATCCAACGGACGGCCCAAGGCGGAGGTTCCGGGCGGTGCGGCACGACTCGTTGACGCGCAGCCGGACGCAAAAGTGAAATCCAGCTTTGCTGGCTGTCGCCCTACTCGGCGGCGTCGGCGGTGTGCAGGTGGGCGTCGCTGTCCTTGACGCCGAGCGCATACATCAGCCCGACCCAGCCGCCCTTGACCCGCGGAAGGGCGGCCAGGGTGGCGATCGCCAGCGCGCTGAGGATGATCGGCAGGGAATAGGCCGGGTTGGCGCGCCAGATGATCGGGAACAGCAGCATGGGCGCGACCACCAGGTGGCCCATCAGCAGGATGGTCACATAGGCCGGGCCGTCGTCGGCGGGATAGCGCGCCAGGTCCTGGTCGCAGGCCTCGCAGCGGCCGTTGACCTTCAGGTACTTCCAGAACAGCCGACCCTTGCCGCAGGCCGGGCAGTGGCCGGCGAGGCCGCGGAAGACGGACGAGGCGAGGGGGTGGGCGATTTCCTGCATGACAGCCGCCATATGAGCCGCTGCGGCCTCTGGCGAAAGAGCTTGAGCGCATCGGTCGCAGGTTTCTTTTGGCCCATGGGAGAACGGCCACGCCGCCGTCCGGGAGCGCTTTGTTCTCGATTCGTTGCGGGTGATTCCCCATTTTGGGGAATCGGCGCCGGAACCTCGATCCGCCCTCGGCGTTCAGTCCTCGCTGAACAATGAGTGTCGCCTAGTCGACATAGAGCGAACATGGCTGACGATTCCGACGACTATCGCCGCAGGGCCGAGCGGTTTCTTCGCCAGGCCTCGACGACGTCGAACATGGCTGAGCGCGGACGGCTGATCGACGAGGCCCTCCACTGGCACAACCTGGCCATGGATTCCCGCGAGCACCAGGACGACCAGATCAACGACAACGCGGACGGCGAGGACGGCGAAAGCCTCGAGGCGTCCGGCGGCTAGCGCCGCTCCCATCCAAGCCGCCGCGCGCGTACCCTGCCGGCATGAACCCGATCCTCGGCCAGGCCGTGCTGGCGGCGCACCTGGGCGTCATCGCCTTCAACCTGTTCGGCCTCGTCGCCATCCCGCTGGGCGCGGCGCTCGGCTGGGCGTGGGTGCGGGCGCGCGGGTGGCGGGGCCTGCACCTGGCGTCGCTGGCGGTGGTGGCGGCGCAGGCGCTGCTCGGCCGGGCCTGCTTCCTGACGATCTGGCAGGACAGCCTGACCGGCGGCGACCAAGCCGATCCGCTGATCATGCGCTGGGTCAACAGCGTCATCTACTGGCCGCTGCCGATCTGGGCGTTCACCGCGGCCTATCTGGCGGTGTTCGCCTATGTGCTGGCCTTGTGGTGGTGGGTGCGGCCGGTGGGCCGTCCGCGTCAGGCGTAGTCGAGCTTGGGATACCAGTCGCGGCCGCGGCCTTCCGGGGTCATGTCCAGCACCGTCCACAGTGGGCCCGGATCGGGCGCGCCGCGCGGGTCCTGGCCGGGGTCGGCGGTGGAGCCGGTCATCTCGCCGGACCAGAAGTGGCGTAGCGTCCCGTCGCGGCGGGTGAAGACGTTCAGCGCCGGGATTTCCGAGCCGTCGGGCAGCACGCCGAAGTAGTCGCGGGAATAGTTGCCGTTGAGGTCGGTGACCAGCCGCAGGTGCTTCCAGCCGCGCTCGCGCTTCCAGGCCACCAGGCGTTCGATCGGCGAGCGGGCGACGACCACAAGGGACAGCCGCTGGCCGAGGTCGGCGGCGTTGCCCTCCCAGGCGCCCAGCAGGTTGGTGCACATGGGGCAGGGGCGCTCGCGCTCGGGCCCGAACATGTAGCTGTAGACGGCCAGCGTCGGCTTATCGCGGAACAGGCCCGTGAAGTCGGAGGGGCCGTCCTCGGTCTCGAAGCGGTAGTCGCCCTGGACCTCGCCGCCGGGCGGCAGGGCCCGGCGCTGGGCGGCGACGCGCTCGATATGGCGGCGCAGCTCGATCTCCTCGGCCAGCAGCGCGGTGCGCGCGGTGCGGTACTCGGCGCTCTCGCCCGGGAACCGGACGGGATTGTCGCGGGCCAGTTCGGCGGCGGGGGTCAGGGTTTCGGTCTTGGCGTCCATCGGAGCGTCCTCCGTCTCGAGACAAGCAGCCCTGGCGCAACGTGCCGCCTTCTGGCAGCGGGTTGCAAGCGGGGCTCTGCCCGGAGGACGGCTGGAGCGTTCATGGCCCGACACGGCGCGGCGGGAATTTCTCGCCCTACCAGACCCGCACGCGGTCCGGCGGCGCCAGGTAGAGCTTCTGGCCCGGCTTGACGTCGAAGGCGCCATACCAGGCGTCCATGTTGCGCACTGTGTCGGCGCGGTACTCCGACGGGGCGTGGCCGTCGGTGATCACCTGCTGGCGCAGCTGGGCCTCGCGGAGCTTGTTGCGCCACTTCTGGGCGAAGGCGAGGAAGAACTGCTGGTCGCCGGTGAAGCCCTGGGCAGCCGGGCCTTCGTGGCCGCCGTTGGCTAGGCGGTAAGCGTCGTAGGCGGCGTTCAGCCCGGCGATGTCGGCGATGTTCTCGCTGAGCACCTGCCCGCCGTTCAGCGCCAGGTCGGGGAACGGATGGTAGGCGGAATACTGCGCCGCCAGCGCTTTGCCGGAAGCCTCGAAGTGGGCGAAGTCGGACGGCGTCCACCAGTTGCGCCACTCGCCGCGGCTATCGAACTGGGCGCCCTGGTCATCGAAGGAATGGCTGATCTCGTGGCCGATGGTGGCGCCCGTCGCGGCGAAATTCAGGGCGGCCGGGTTGCGCGCGTCGAAGTAGGGCGCCTGCAAGATGGCGGCCGGGAAGTTCAGCGTGTTGCGGACCGGCAGGTTCACCGCATTGACCAGTTGTGGCGTCATGGCCCACTCGCCGCGGTCCACGGGCCGGCCAAACTTGGCGAGATTGCGCCGGTACTCAAAGAGTTCGGCGCGCTGCTGGTTGCCGAAGGCGTCAGTCGGCGAGATCGCGAGCCGCGAATAGTCGATCCAGTGGTCGGGGTAGCCCACGCCGACCTTCAGGGTGGCGAGCTTCTTCCTGGCCTCAGCCTTGGTGGCCGGCGCCATCCAGTCGAGGCCGGCGATGCGCTTGTCGAAGGCGGCGACCAGGTCCTTGACCATGGCCTCGACCGCGGCCTTGGAGGACGGCGGGAAGTACTTGGCCACATAGAGCTTGCCGACCGCATGGCCGAGGTCGGCGCTGTCGGCGGTCACCGCGCGCTTCCAGCGGGCCTGCTGCTGCGGCGTGCCGCGCAGCACCGTGCCGTAGAAGGCGAAGTGCTCGTCGTCGAAGGCCTTGGGCAGGACGGCGGCGGAGTGCTCGGCCTGGCGGAGCTGGAGATAGTCCTTCCACGCGGCGAGCGGCTCGGAGGCGACGAGGGCAGCCTCGCCGACGGTGGCCTTGGGGTGCCAGACGTAGAATTCGGGACGCTTGCCGAGCCCCGCGGCGGCGAAGAAGGCCGGCCAGTCGAGGCCGGGCGCCTTGGCGCCGAAAGCGGTGCGGGCCCAGCGGTTGTCGGCTTTCTGCACGTCCTCGGATTCGGCGCGCGGCGCGTGCACGCGGGCGATCTTGGTCTCCAGATCGAAGATGCGCTGGGCGGCGGCCGGGGCGTCCTTGCGGCCCATCAGCGTCAGCACCTTCTCCAGGTGCGCCTTGTAGGCGTCGCGGACCTTGGCCATCCGCGGGCTGTCCGCGACGTAATACTCGCGGTCGGGGAGGCCCAGGCCGCCCTGCAGCAGATAGGGGGCGTAGCGGCCGGGATGGTGCAGGTCCTGCTCCACCCACAGGCCGAACAGGTGGTCGGTGTAGAAGTTGGTGCTGTTGAGCGCGTCGACGTCGGCGCGCAACTCGCGGCCGAATTCGCGGGCGAGCGCGGGCTTGTCCTTGATCGCGGCGATGCGGGCCAGCGTGGGCTCGAGCGGCTTCAGTCCCAACCGCTCGATGCGGGCCTGGTCCACGAAGGCGGCGTAGTCGTCGCCCACCTTACGCGCCTCGGAACCGGCCCGCGCCGCCTGGGCGGCCTTCAGCAGGTCGTTGACCTCGGCGGTGGTCTTCTCGGTGAGTTGGCCATTGACGCCCCACGACGAGCGATCGGCCGGGATCTCGGTGGTCTTCAGCCAGGTCCCGTTGGCATAGGCGAAGGCGTCGTCGCCGGGCGCCACGGACCGGTCCATCCCGGCCAGGTCGAGGCCGGGCGGGACGGCGGGCGGGACGGCGGGCTGGGCGGCGGCGGGAACGGCGAGGAGAGCCAGCGCGAAGGCGGCCGAGATGAGGCGAAGCTTCATGGGGGACAAGCTAGGGCGATAGACTGGGTGGAGTCTAACCTCAGTCGCCGTCCATCTTCAGCGCGGCGATGAAGGCTTCCTGCGGGATCTCGACCTTGCCGAACTGGCGCATGCGCTTCTTGCCCTCCTTCTGCTTGTCGAGGAGCTTGCGCTTGCGGCTCATGTCGCCGCCGTAGCACTTGGCGGTGACGTCCTTCCTGAGCGCGCGGACAGTCACGCGGGCGATGATCCGGCCGCCGATCGCCGCCTGGATGGGGATCTGGAACATGTGCGGCGGGATCAGCTCCTTCATCTTCTCCACCATGCCGCGGCCGCGGGCCTCGGCGCGGTCGCGATGGACCAGCATGGAGAGCGCGTCGACCGGCTCGGCGTTGACCAGGATCGACATCTTGACCAGGTCGCCTTCGCGGTAGTCCTCGATGGCGTAGTCGAAGGAGGCGTAGCCCTTGGAGATCGACTTCAGCCGGTCATAGAAATCGAACACCACCTCGTTGAGCGGCAGGTCGTAGACCACCATGGCGCGGTTGCCGACGTAGGAGAGCTCGCGCTGTTCGCCGCGACGGTCCTGGCAGAGCTTGATGATCGAGCCGAGGTGTTCGTCAGGCGTGAAGATGGTGGCCTTGATCCAGGGCTCGGAGATGGAGGCGATCTTCACCGGATCGGGCAGGTCGGCCGGATTGTGCAGCTCGATCGTCTCGCCGTTGATCAGCCCGATCTTGTAGACGACGGACGGCGCCGTCGCGATCAGGTCGAGGTCGAACTCGCGGCTGAGCCGCTCCTGGATGATCTCCAGGTGCAGCAAGCCCAGGAACCCGCAGCGGAAGCCGAAGCCGAGCGCGGCGCTGGTCTCCATCTCGTAGGTGAAGGAGGCGTCGTTCAGGCGCAGCCGGCCGATGGCGGCGCGCAGGTCCTCGAACTCGGCGGCGTCCACCGGGAACAGGCCGCAGAACACCACCGGCTGCACCTCGCGGAAGCCCGCCAGGGCGGCCGCCGCCGGGCGGCGCTCGTCGGTGATGGTGTCGCCGACCGCGGCCTGGGCCACTTCCTTGATCTGGGCGGTGATGAAGCCGATCTCGCCGGGGCCGAGGCTCTCGACCTCGGTGCGCTTGGGGTTGAACACGCCGATCTTGTCGATCAGGTGCGTCGAACCCTGCTGCATCATCTTCACGCGCTGGCCGGAGCGCAGGGTCCCGTCGATCACCCGAACCAGCACCACCACGCCCAGGTAGGGGTCGTACCAGGCGTCGACCAGCAGCGCCTTCAGCGGCGCCGCGGCGTCGCCCTTGGGCGGCGGCAGCCGGTGGACGATGGCCTCCAGCAGTTCATGGATGCCGGCCCCGGTCTTGGCCGAGGTCAGCACCGCTTCGGAGGCGTCGAGGCCGATGACATCCTCGATCTGCTGGCGCACCCGCTCGGGCTCGGCGGCCGGCAGGTCGATCTTGTTGAGGACCGGGACGATCTCGTGGTTGTTGTCGATGGCCTGGTAGACGTTGGCGAGGGTCTGCGCCTCGACGCCCTGGCTGGCGTCCACCACCAGGATCGAGCCCTCGCAGGCGGCGAGCGAGCGCGAGACCTCGTAGGCGAAATCCACGTGGCCGGGGGTGTCCATCAGGTTGAGGACGTAGTCCTCGCCGTCGTCGGCGCGATAGTGCAGCCGGACGGTCTGGGCCTTGATGGTGATGCCGCGCTCGCGCTCGATGTCCATGTTGTCGAGCACCTGCTCGGTCATCTCGCGCTGGGTGAGCGCGCCGGTCTCCTGGATCAACCGGTCGGAGAGCGTCGACTTGCCGTGGTCGATGTGCGCCACGATGGAGAAATTGCGGATGTGGGAAAGTCGGGTCGTCATGCTGGCGTGCGTCTAGCACATTCGCGGGCCTTCGCGAGGCCGAGCGGCGTCGCGGCCTGCCAAGACGGTTAATCCGGCGTTAAGGTAGAGGCGGTCATCAGAGCCCTTGGGCGGGCAATTGATCGAACAGGGAGGCTAGCGCCCATGGACCGCCGTACGCTCATCGTCTCCGGCCTCGTGACGCTGGGGACAGCGACGATCGCCCAGGCCCAGACCGAGCGGCGCTCGCTGCCGCCGGCTGCGCCGCGCGGCGCAGCGCCACCGCCGCCACCCCCGCCGC
>JAQGIX010000163.1 GCA_028290925.1 Phenylobacterium sp.
CCGGCGGGGGTCGCCTCGTCTTCAGGCTTCCGTCGGCGCTAGTAGCACTCGCGGAACGTCCGGTAGCGGCCGTAGCTGTCATCGCCCGAGCGGATCTTGCATTTGATCCGGTGGCCGTCCGGGGCGATCATGCCGTTCGGGTCGGGGCCGTAGTGGTCCACCGGCACGGCGGGGCCATAGGCCGGGGCGAGCACCGAGCCGATCAGCGCGCCGGCCAGGCCGGCGGAGCCCGGGCCGTCGTAATAGCTGTAGCTCGGGGTCGCGTAGTAGCCGTTGTTGTAGTACGGCGTCGGCGCAGGCCGATAATAGCCATTGTCATAGTACCCGGGCGCCGGGGCATAGTAGCCATAAGGCTGAGCTTGCGCCGTCCCGGCGACGATTGCGCCGCCTGCGACCGTGAGGCCTATGAGGGCGGCGCCCAATATCTTGCGCATCACCGAATATCTCCGTTCGAAACATCCCTTGGACTGTCTGAACGTCTTGGAATGCGAGGCGGGTTCCAAGTGTAGAGCTTGCTGGAAATCAGCACTACAGCCCGCAACGGCGGGTCACGCCGGGCGCCACGATCACGCGGTCGGTCTTCGGATTGTAGCCGGGGTAGGTGGCCAGGCAGTCGGCCATGTGCCGGTCGCGGGCGCTGTAACCGCGGCCCTCCGAGGCACCCCGGAAACTGGTCGGAACGCCGAACCGCTCGGCCGACGGCGCGGCGGCCGGCGGTTGTTTCGGCGCCGGTTTCGCCTGCGCCGCCAGGCTCGCGAGCGTCAGCGCGGCCGCGCTCAAGCCGATCCGCATCGGGGTGCGCATGGGGGGTGCCTCCAGCCCGGCCTCCGGGCTCCGCGCTGAAAGCAAAACCCTTGGAAAGTCGGGAGGTTCACACCCCGGCGATCAATTTACCTAACCCACGTGAAAAGCCCCCGGACCGGCCGGCCCGGGGGCTCGTTTTGCCGGCCGCCGTCAGTCGCGGCAGGGCACCCAGCGGCGGTGTTCCCAGTACATGTCGCGGTGCGGGTTGTACCGCTCACGGCCCATGCAGTTGTGGACGTGCTCGTACCAGTGGTTCTCGCGGTGACGCCAATGGCGGGCGAGGGCGCGCGGCGGCGGGCCCGGATCGGCGCCCCAGGTCGGGTCCCAGTGGCCCCAACGCTCGACGACCGGTTGGCCGACCGCCACGCCCGCGCCGCCCAGCAGGCTGGCCGCGGCCAATCCGGCGATGATCAGTTTGCGCATGATTGCTCCTTATCGGGATGGTCCCATGGGAGCAGAACGCCGGCGCCGCGGCGCCGGTTCTAGAGCGCGACGTTGGTCGCCTTGGCGCCCTTGGTGGTGACCCGCCTCATCAGCGCCATGCTGCCGCCGGCCGCGCCGTGCGCCGGCTTGGCGATGGTGATCACGTACCAGGCGCCGGGTGGCAGATGGCTGAAGATGAAGTGGTCGGCGCCGTCGCAGGTGGTGCGCTTGATGAACGGGGTGGAATCCCCCGGCGGGGCGTCGGCGGTGCGCGCCCGCACCTCGTCGGCCGGCAGGGCGGCCCGTTCGGCGGACAGGTAGAGCACCTGCATGCGCCGCCGCGACCAGGGGGTCTCCGGCGTCAGGATCACGCTCGCGCCCTGGCAACTGTAGGGCGCGCCGCCCCTGGCGTAGGCCAGGCGGCCGACGATGGCGTTGCTGCCGACCGCCTGCGACCAGGCGAACTCCGACGCGCGGAAGGCGGGCTCCCCGGGCGCGGGCGGCGGCACGAAACCGGGCGCCGGCGGACCGAGCGAGGGCGCGCAGCCGGCGGCGAGCGCGGTCAGGACGAGAGCGGCGATGAGGCGAGCGCGGACCATGGAGCGGAGCTTATAAGTCATTGCGGCGAAACCATGCCAGAGAGGGACGTACGTCAAGGCTCAAGCTTCAGCGGTCAAGCTTTGTTCCTGACGCCTAGTCTTCACCCTTGACCCGCCCGCGCATCGCCTTGACGCCCGAACGCTTGGTCTTGCCCTCCAGCCGCCGGAGCTTCGAGGCGTAGGTGGGCCGCGTCTTCTTGCGCGGCTTGGGCTTGTGGGTGGCCTGCTCGATGAGGTCCACCAGCCGCGCGCGGGCGTCCTGGCGATTCATCTCCTGGCTGCGATGCGACTGGGCGAAGATCACGATCACGCCCTCCTGGTTCATCCGGCTGCCCGCCACCCGCTCCAGCCGGTGCTTCACGTCGTCGGGCAGGGACGGGGAGTTGCGCGCGTCGAACCTCAGCTCCACCGCCGAGCTCGAGGTGTTGACGTGCTGGCCGCCTGGCCCGCTGGCGCGGACGAACTTCTCGACCAGTTCGTCGTCCTGCAGGGCGATGTTGTCGGTGACCTCGATCATCGCTTCCTTTTGCCAAGCTTCGCGTCTCAGGGTAAGCATCCGCCATGCGCTTCGTAGCCATGACCTTCGCCCTCCTTATTCCGACCGCCGCCGGCGGGCCGGGGAAGGTTGTCGTGCGCTAGAGGTCAGCCACGCGAACCGCCACCAGCCCCGCCGGGATCCGGACGGGGCTTTTTCTTTGGGCCTCGTCCGTCCCGCCACCAGGAGACGACCATGAGCCCGCCGCCCGACATCCAGATTCGCGCCCAGGAGCCCGGCGACCTGCCCGCGCTCTCCGAGGTGTTCAGCCAGCCCCGCGTCATCTGGGGCACGCTCGCCACGCCGCTGATCTCCACCGAGCAGCGGCAGAAGCGCTTCGCCGACACCCCCGCCAATGTCGCGCGCCTGGTGGCCGTCATCGACGGCCAGCCGATCGGCGCGGCCAGCCTGCACCGCGAGGAGCGCCACCGCCGCGCCCACGCCGCCAGCCTCGGCATGGCGGTGCATGACGCCTACGCCGGACGCGGCGCCGGCTCCGCCCTGATGGCCGCCATCATCGACCTGGCCGACCGCTGGTGGAACCTCACGCGGCTGGAGATCGACGTCTATGCCGACAACGCCCGCGCCATCGCGCTTTACGAACGCTTCGGCTTCGAGCGCGAAGGGCGGCTGCGCGCCTATGCCTGGCGCGACGGCGCCTATGTGGATTCCCTGGCCATGGCCCGGCTGCGGCTTTGAGCCCATGCCGGGACGCCTTCCCTTGACCTTCGCGCAAAAAACCGCTTCAGAGCCCCCGCTTTGCTGCACCGCCGTTGCGCGGGCGCAGCCCTTCTTGTCCATCCAGGAGAACAATCATGCGCGTCTACTATGACCGCGACGCCGACCTTTCCCGCATCCTGGACAAGAAGATCGCCGTAGTCGGCTACGGCAGCCAGGGCCGCGCGCATGCGCTCAACCTCACCGACTCCGGGTGCAAGAACGTGGTCGTGGCGCTGAAGCCAGGCTCCGCCACCGCCAAGAAGGTCGAAGCCGACGGCCTCAAGGTCATGAACGTCGCCGACGCCGCGAAGTGGGCCGACGCCATCATGATCCTCGCCCCCGACGAGCTGCAGCGCGACATCTACAAGGCCGACATCGCCCCCAACATCAAGGACGGCGCGGCCCTGCTGTTCGCCCACGGCCTCAACGTCCACTTCAACCTGATCGAGCCCAAGTCGACCATCGACGTGCTGATGGTCGCCCCCAAGGGCCCCGGCCACACGGTGCGCGGCGAGTACGAGAAGGGCGGCGGCGTGCCCTGCCTGATCGCCGTCGACCAGGACGCCACCGGCAACGCGCTCGATCTGGGGCTGGCCTACGCCTCGGCGATCGGCGGCGGCCGCTCGGGCATCATCGAGACCACCTTCCGCGAGGAATGCGAGACCGACCTGTTCGGCGAGCAGTCCGTGCTGTGCGGCGGCCTCGTCGAGTTGATCCGCGCCGGCTTCGAGACCCTGGTGGAGGCCGGCTACGCGCCGGAGATGGCCTATTTCGAGTGCCTGCACGAGGTGAAGCTGATCGTCGACCTGATCTACGAGGGCGGCATCGCCAACATGAACTACTCGATCTCCAACACCGCCGAATACGGCGAGTACGTCACCGGCCCGCGCATCGTGACGCCGGAGACCAAGGCCGAGATGAAGCGCGTGCTGGAAGACATCCAGTCGGGCCGCTTCGTCCGCGACTGGATGAACGAGAACGCCGCCGGCCAGCCGTCCTTCAAGGCGACCCGCAGGCGGGCCTCCGAGCATCCCATCGAGGAGGTCGGCGCGCGCCTGCGCGCCATGATGCCCTGGATCACCAAGAACAAGCTGGTCGACCAGGCGCGGAACTGAAGATGCTCCCCGTCAGGGGGAGCTGTCGCGAAGCGACTGAGGGGGTTGAAGCGCAGGGCGTCTGACGCTCGTGGGCTGCAACCCCCCTCCGGTCCTTCGGATCACCTCCCCTCAAGGGGAGGATCTGATCACTCGATCTTCCGCTTGTCGCGCATGTGGGCCCGCGCGCTCTTCATCTTGGCGATCCACTCGCGCTGCTCCTGTTTGCGGGCCAGGGGATCCTCCTTGGTCCGCGCGTGGCCGAGCTCGCGCTGCAGCTTGCGCCAGCTCTCCCACCGCGCCGGATCGAGCCGGCCGTCGGCCAGCGCCGCCTGCACCGCGCAGCCGGGCTCGCGCCCGTGGGCGCAGTCCTTGAACCGGCAGTCCTGCGCCAGGATCGCCACTTCCGCTTCGACCCCCTCGAACGCCGCCGCCACCCCGGCCTCGGCGTCCACCAGGCCCAGCTCGCGCATGCCCGGCGTGTCGAGGATCAGGGCGCCAGAGGGCAACAGGATCAGCTCGCGGTGGGTGGTGGTGTGGCGGCCCCGCTCGTCGTCCAGCCGGATGCCGCCGGTGGCCATCAGCTCGGCCCCGGCCAGCGCATTGACCAGGGTGGATTTGCCGACGCCGGAGGAGCCCAGCAGCACGGCCGTGCGCCGTGGCTCCAGGTGCTCGGCCAGCGCCGCCAGCCCCAGCCCGCTCACCGCCGAGACCGCGATCACCGGCGCGCCGCCGGCGATCCGCGCCACCTCCGCGACCGCGCCGGCCACGTCGGCGCAGCCGTCGGCCTTGGTCAGCACCACCACCGGGGCGGCGCCGCTCTCGTAGGTCGCCGCCAGATAGCGCTCCAGCCGGCGCAGGTTCAGGTCGCTGTTCAGTGACACCGTCAGCAGCGCCACATCGACGTTGGCGGCCGCCACCTGCATGTCGTTGCCGGTCCCGGCCGCCTTGCGCAGGAAGGCGGTGCGGCGCGGGACCAGACCCTGGATCTGGGCAGAGGCGGCGCCCGGCTCGAGCTGCGCCGCCACCCAGTCGCCGACAGCGGGGTGTTCGCCCTCGCCGGCCTCATGGTGGAAGCGGCCGGAGAGCTTGGCCTCCAGCTCGCCGGCGTCGGTCGCCAGCCGATAGAGGCCGCGATGCTGGACGATGACGCGGCCCGGGATCAGTCCCTGGGCGGCGAAGGGTTCGAAATCGTGCTGGAGTTCGCGGCTCCAGCCATAGGCGGTGAGCAAGGTCGGATTTCCTTCAATAGTCAGAGCCAGTCAGGCGTCGACCGTGGAAATCCCGTCTTTGCTGGAGAAAGGATCGCGCGCTCAGGCGCTCGGCGTATCGACGCGGAGAAGGGCTGTGGGGGCAATGGGCGTCGTCATCACATCCTCCTTCGTCTGGCGTTGCGTCGATGGCATGGAGCTTGGCGGAGGCGCGCCGAAGGGTCAAGGTCGCGTCAGGAGACCTGCCGATGTCCACCCCGTCTGACGCCCTGGAGGTCGTGGACAACGCAGCTGCCCACCGCTTCGAGATCAGCCTCGACGGCCAGACCGCCTTCGCCGAGTACAGCCTGGTGCACGGCGCCGTCATCCTGCCGCACACGGTGGTCCCCGAGGCGTTCGAGGGCAAAGGGGTCGGCAGCCGCTTGGCCGCCTACGCCATGCAGTACGCCCGCGACCACGAGCTGAAGGTGATCCCGCTCTGCCCGTTCATGGCCGCCTACATGAAGCGCCACGCCGAGACCCACGACCTGGTGCACCGCCTCTACCGCGAGCGCCTGGGCTTGCGGCCTAGTCCCAAGCCAGCGCCGCCCGCCCCCTGAGGATCGCCTCGGTCTCGGCGGTGTGCTTGCCGCCGTCGCGGGCGTGCAGCACCAGGGCGGGCAGCAGCTTGAGCGGCGCCTTGCCGGTCTTCACCGCCCGCACCAGCACTCGCTTGGCCGGCGCGTCGGCGAACGGGTGCACCGGCCGCACCTGGAAGGAGCCGGCCTTTTCGCCGAGCAGCGCCAGGACGTCAGCCAGCCGGTCGGCCCGGTGGATCACCGTGATCGTGCCGCCCTCGCGCACCGCCTTGGTCAGGAATCCGGTCCAGGCGGCCAGGCCGTCGTCGGCCATCCAGGCCGCGCGCCGCTCCTCCGCCGGTCCGCGCAGCGTCGACGGGTCGTCGAAGAACGGCGGATTGGCCAGGGCGGCGTCGAAGGGCTCGAGCCCCAGGCCGGAGAACCGCGCGCCTACGTCGCCCTGCAGGATCTCCACCCGCCCGGACAGCCCGTTGCGCGCCACGTTCTCCAGCGCCAGCGCCGCCGCCTTCGGATCGCGCTCCACGCCGGTGAACCGCGCGCCCGGCCGGCGCACCGCCGCCGCCAGCAGCGCCGCCCCCGCCCCGCAGCCCGCGTCGATCACCCGGTCCCCATCGCCCGCGTCGCAGGCCGCCGCCAGAAGGGCCGCATCCAGCCCGGCGCGATAGCCACGGGCCGGCTGGCGCAGGCTCAAGGCCCCGTCCAGCACGCCGTCCTCGGTGGTCTCGTCCATCTGCGCCGCCCTCAAAGGCCCCGAAGGCCCAACGGAATGGGTGTAAGCTGAAACGCGCGCGTGCGGGTCGCTTGACCGTGGCCTACCGCGTCACCATTGTCCCCCGCAACGGCGGCCGGCCTCCCCTAAGCCCCGCCGAAGCCTGGAGTTCGAGGTGTCCTTCGTGGAAGCCGCTCGCACGGCCGTCGCCGAAAAGCCGCCGTCCCTCGACGCGCTCCTCGCGCTGGCGGCGCCGGACATGGCCGCTGTCGACGCCCTGATCCGGCGGCATATGGATAGTCCCGTCCCGGTGATTCCGGCGCTGGCCGACCACCTGATCGCCGGCTCCGCCAAGCGCCTGCGCCCGCTGCTCACCGTCGCCGCCGCCCGCCTGGCGGGGGCCCGCGACGACGCCTGCCTGAAGCTCGCCGCCGCCGTCGAGTTCATCCACACCGCCACCCTGCTGCACGACGATGTGGTGGATAGCTCGCAGCTGCGCCGCGGCCGGGTGGCCGCCCACCTGATCTGGGGGGCGCCCTCCTCGGTGCTGGTCGGCGACTTCCTGTT
>JAQGIX010000168.1 GCA_028290925.1 Phenylobacterium sp.
GCGGCGGGGCTGGAGCGCTTGCGGGCCTATCGCAAGCGCTGGAGCCGCGCGACGCGGAGCTATGGCGGCCCGCTGCACGACGAGGCGAGCCATGGGGCCGACGCGTTCGGCGAATTCGCGGCGAACCGGAGGGGCGGAGCGGCGACGCGGCCAATTGGGCGGGCCGTGCATGAACCGCTGGGATGGATGGGCTAGGGCCTGAGCTTCGATGCTCGAAGGCGCGAAAGGACCGGAGATGACGCTCTCCGGCCGGCGGTCAGCCCCCGCTGGGGGCGTGGCTAACTGCGGAGGATATCCGGCTCTCACCGCTTACCGTGCCGGCCACTTCTCAGAACCGGCGCATCAACATTGCACGCCCAGGTTGGGGCGTCACAACCACTGCGCCCGTAATGGGCGTGGAGCTAGAATGGCGACAGTCTGAACTCAGGCGCGCCGGATGGCGGCGGCGTTGCGGCGCTCGGGACCTGCGAACGCCACGGCGCGGCGCCGCCGGTCGGGTCCGACGTAGCTGGCGGTCTCGATGAACGGCCGGCGGCGATTGAGCACGGCCTCCAGCTTCTGGCAGAGCGCGACCGTGGTGAGCGGCTTGATCAGGTATTCGTCGACCCCGGCGTCGCGCGCCGCCAGGATCACCGGGCCTTCCGCGCGGCCGGTGACCATGATGATCGGCAGGCGGCGATTAAGGTTGCCCTCGGCGCGCCGCAGCTTCACGGCCAGGTCCACACCGGTTCCGCCGGCCATGTCGTAGTCGGTGAGCAGGATGTCGAAGGCGGCGTAGCGGAGCATCTCGAACGCCTGGGCGGCCTCGCGGGCTTCCTGGACATTGCGCACCCCAAGGCCGAACAGCAGGGACTTGAGGATCTCGCGCATGGGTTGGTGGTCGTCCACCACGAGAATGCGGGCGTCGCGGAGTTGCATGCGGCGGAGCTAACTCAACGCCTCTTAGCAATTCCCTAAATGCGCGGCCGAGTTGAGGCGCCTTGCCAGGCGCCCTACGGCCCATGGCATAGGTTGGGCATGAAAGCCTCGCTCGTCCTGGCCCTGCTGATCCCGCTCGCCGCCTGCGCCTCGACCGCCAATGGGCCGTCCCGGCTGACCGGCCAGGAGCTCGACGCGGCGGTGGCGCTCTACGGTCCATGGGCGGAGCAGATCGAGCTTCGCGGCAAGCCGCTTTACATCTGGCGGCGCCGGCTGGTCCAGAACGGCGCACCGCACTACTGCGAGCTGCGGGTGGAACTGGGTTTTCGCCAGACCATACGGCAAGCGACCATGCAGGGCCTCGCTGACGCCTGCCGGTTGTTCGCGGTGCGATCGGAGACCTTGGCGAAATAAGCGAGTGACGTCGGCGGGACGGGAGAGGGCCCCGGTCCAGCTATGCCTGCCGCAGGACCGGGGCGCGCGGCTGCCACACTTCGCGCGACCAATCGGAAGCGTCACCGCAATTCAGGAAAGCGCGACCATGCGGTCCGGTTCCGCGGTCGAGGCTATCTGTCACCCGTGGGGTGGGCGGAGCCGGTTGGACCGGCCCCGCCCGGATGTACGCGTCCCTTACTTGGGCGTGGCGGGCGCGGCTTTGTCGTCGCCCGCCTTCTTGGCCATGGCGTGGTGATGCTTCGTCATGGCGTGGTGCTTGCCGTGATGCTTGGTCGCCGCCTTCGGCTTCTCCGGCGGGTTCGGAATCGGCTGCATCTGAGCCGCGGCTGTTCCGACGGACAGGGCGAGGCTGGCGAACACGGCCAGCCCAGTCATCTTGAGATTCACAGGACACCTCCCTCGTTGGATCCTTCCCAACAGCGATGAAATTGCGCCGACTCCCAGGCCTGGGCAAGCGGTCCGGGCGGCGGCGAAGGATGGGCGCTGACGGGGCGGTTCAAGCCGCTACAATCATCGCCCCGGACCACCCGACAGGACGGCCATGACCGACGATGTGACGCGCATCCTGGCGCTCGAGGCCCGGCTCGACGACGTGCAGCGCACGCTCATGGCCCACGATCTGCTGACCCGCGCCCTCCTGGCGCAGCTGGCCTTGGCCGACCCGGAGCGCTTCCGGCAGCTCACCACGAGCCTGACCGGCCTGAAGATGTTCCGCGAGGGCGGCGCGGGCGGTGAGCTGCCGAGCGAAGTGTCGCAGGAGATCAGCGACATCCTGGGCGAGATCGCCCGCGGCGTCGAGCGGCGCGGCTGAGCCGCCGCCCGGCGCGCGCTAACCACGTTAATCCGGCATTCGCCAACGCTCTTTAGCCTGGTGTCCCTACGGGGAGTCCGGGGCGATGTTCGGCTCATGGTTCGACGAGCGCTTCGTCAGCGCCGGCGCGCAGACCTATCGTCTGTGGCCGGTGCGGCTTGGCCTCGCCGGCGTGCTGCTGGTGCTGCTCGCCCATGTCTCCGGCTGGACGACGTCCGCGGCCTGGACCGCAGCGGCGCTGGCCATGGAAGGGCCGCTCTGCTGGGCCGCGCGGCCGATGGCCCGCGGCGAGCCGATCAGCCGCGCCCATGCCTGGAAGACCTTCTGGATCTATGCCGCGGCGGTGAGCGTCTGGAGCGCCGTGGGCGCCGTCCTGTGGAGCGCGCACACCGCGGCCGCGGACGTGGCCGCCGCCGGCTTCTTCGCCGGGCACCTGCTCTATATCGAGGCGCACCACAGCCGCTCGCCCGGCTCCATGATCCCGGCGACGGCGGCTCTGATCGCGCCGTTCGTGGTGGTGCTGTCCCCGCATTATCACGGCATGGACCAGGTGCTGGTCGGCCTCACCATGG
>JAQGIX010000169.1 GCA_028290925.1 Phenylobacterium sp.
GCGCAGCGACGACCACCGGCGGCGCGACCGTGACGACGGCGATAACGTGGTCGGCTTCGGCCACGACGTGCCGGCCTTCCTCTCCCGCCCGCCGGGCCCGCGCCGCTCCGAAGATTGAGCTTGGCCTTAACCCGGCGTTTGAACCTGTCGGATTAGCCTCGTCCTTCAAGAGCACCTTCGCCGCCCTGCCGGCGGCGCCACTCTTGGGGGATCAGAACGATCATGTCGGCCGACGTGGAAACCTCGCTTCGCGCGCCGCAGGCCTACGAGCTGGCGCGTAAGGCGGTCGCCGCCATGGAGGCGCACAAGGTCTGGCCGACCGCGCTGAACTTCGAGCTGTGGGTCCACTATCTGGCCGCCAAGGACAGTCCCTTGGGCGCCGAGATCGACCAGATGCTCGAGGCCGGCGAGCCGTTCACCGACACGGTCGGCGAGACCCTGGCCGCGAAGTTCCTGCCCAAGCAGAAGCTCTCCGGCGAGATCCTCGAGGCCGGCGACGCCCTGTCGAAGGAATTGGACAGCGTCACCCGCGCCATCGAGAGCGCCCGCGAATCCAGCGAAGCCTATGGCCAGGAACTGGCCAACGCCTCGGAGTCCCTGGCCGGCGAGGACACCGGCAAGATCAAGGCCATGGTCGAGACCCTGACCCAGGCCACCCAGCGGGTCCGCCAGGAGAACCAGAGCCTGGAGAGCCAGCTGGCCGACACCACCGCCGAGGTCGGCCGCCTGCGCGAGCACCTGGAGCAGACCCGCCGCGACGCCATGACCGACGGCCTGACCAGCCTCGCCAACCGCAAGGCCTTCGACGAGGCGCTGGAGCGGGCCTGCGCCCAGGCCGAGGCCGAGGGCGGCGCGCTCAGCCTGGCGGTCCTCGACATCGACCACTTCAAGATCTTCAACGATACCTGGGGCCACCAGACCGGCGACCAGGTGCTGCGCTATGTGGCCAGCGTGATCGGCCGCGCCGGCGAGGCGCCGCGCACCGCCGCCCGCTACGGCGGCGAGGAATTCGCGCTGATCTTCCCGGGCGAATCGGCCCGCACGGCGCTGGCCATCCTCGAGGACATCCGCGCGGAAGTGGCCTCCCGCGTGCTGAAGCGCCGCTCGACCGACGAGGACCTGGGCGCCGTCACCCTCTCCGCCGGCCTCGCCGAGCGCCACGCGGGCGAAGGCCCGGCAAGCCTCGTGGAACGGGCCGATGGGGCGCTCTACGCCTCCAAGCGCGGCGGCCGCAACCGCACCTCCGCCGCCGACCCGATCGCCGCGGCCGCCTAGGGCCTCGGTTTTCCACTAGGCTTCCGCCGGGGTATGCTCCCTTAAGTCGAACAGAGATCGTTCGAGGGAGGACGCCATGGACGGCAACGCCGCTGCGCCGAAGGTCAAGACCGAGGTCAAGGACCGGGTCGGCATCATCACCCTGTCGGATCCCTCAACGCTCAACGCCGCGGGCGGCGACCTGATGGGCGAGCTGCAAGCCGCCGTCGAGGGCTTCATCCGTGACGAGGCGGTGCGCGCCATCGTGATCACCGGCGAAGGCCGCGGCTTCTGCTCGGGCGCCAACCTCTCCGGCGGCAGCGTCGGCGCACGCGGCGGCGGCGCCTCGAAGGGCCCGAACGAGGGGCTGATCAAGATCTACAATCCCTTCGTCAGCACGCTTCGCAAGTCGCCCAAGCCGCTGATCGCGGCGGTGAACGGCGTAGCGGCCGGCGTCGGCGTCTCCCTGGCGCTGGCCTGTGATCTCATTGTGGCCGCCGAGAGCGCCTATTTCCTGCTGGCCTTCCGCCGCATCGGCCTGGTGCCGGACGGCGGGGCGACCTGGCTGCTGCCGCGCCTGATTGGCAAGGCCCGCGCCATGGAGCTCATGCTGCTGGGCGAGAAGCTGCCGGCCGCGACGGCCCTGGACTGGGGCCTGATCAACCGCTGCGTTCCCGACGCCGAGCTGATGACCAAGACCATGGAGCTGGCCGGCGCGCTGGCCAGCGGGCCAAGCTCGCTGGGCATGACCCGCAACCTGATCTGGGGGGCCCTCGACGCCGAGTGGCACATGCAGGTCGAGGCCGAGGCCTACGCCCAGGGCGAGGCCGCCCGCAGCGAGGACGCCCGCGAGGGCATCGTGGCCTTCCTCGAGAAGCGTCCGGCCGAGTTCAAGGGCCGGTAGTTCGCGTCCCACTTACTCCGAACGGGAGGACGAGATGAAACTGGTTCTGACCATCGCCGGCGCCGTGATGGTGCTCATGGGCGCCGTCTGGATCCTGCAGGGCGTCAACATCCTGCCCGGCAGCTTCATGACCGGCCAGATGCAATGGGCGGTCTACGGCTGCGTCCTGGCCCTGGTGGGCATCGGCGTGATCATCTGGGCGCGGCGCAGGCCGGCCGCCTAGCTTCAGTCCAGCTTGGCCGGTTGGATCGTGACGCTTTCGCCGCAGCCGCAGGCGTCCGTCTCGTTCGGGTTGCGGAACACGAACTTGGCGGCCAGCTTGGAGACCTCGTAGTCGATCTCCGAGCCGATCAGGAACAGCACCGCCTTGGGCTCGACCAGGATGGTCACGCCCTTGTCCTCGATGATCTCGTCCAGCGGCTCGACCTTGTCGGCGTACTCCAGAACGTATTCCTGGCCCGCGCAGCCGCCGTTCTTCACGCCCACGCGCAGGCCCGCATAGGGCTGCTCGGCCTTGCCCATGATCTCGCGGACGCGCGCGGCGGCGGCCTCGGTCAGGCTGACGACCTTGGGCCTGGGGCGGCGGGCGCGGGGCGCGGCGGTGAGGTTGAGGTCGGCCATGGTCAGAACATGTTCAGTTGCAGCTTGGCCTCGTCGGACATCCGCGAGGGGTCCCACGGGGGATCGAACACTAGCTCGACCTTGCAGGAACGTATGCCGGGGATCACCTTCACCGCGTCCTCGACCCAGCCCGGCATCTCGCCGGCCACCGGGCAGCCCGGCGCGGTCAGGGTCATGTCGATGACCACGTCCTTCTGGTCGGACACGTCGACCTTGTAGATGAGGCCCAGCTCGTAGATGTCCACCGGGATCTCCGGGTCATAGACGGTCTTCAGCCTCTCGATCAGCTGATCGGTGATGGCGTCCAGCTCGCCCTGGGAGAGCGGGGCCGTCGTCTGTGCGTCGATGGGAGCGGCGTCGTCCATGATCTTACGCGAAAAAAGCCTGGGTCCTGGTGAGCGCGTCGACGAACGAGTCGGCTTCACGCTCAGTGTTATATAGGGCGAAGGAGGCGCGCGCGCTCGACGTCACACCGAAACGCCGCATCAGCGGCTCGGCGCAATGGGTCCCGGCGCGCACCGCCACCCCGTAGCGGTCAAGGATCTGGGCCACGTCGTGGGCATGCGCCCCGGCGACGGTGAACGAGAGAATCGCGCCCTTCCCCGGCGCCTCGCCCAGCACGCGCAGCCAGTTGGCCCCGGCCAGGCCCTCGCGGACCCGGGCGTAGAGCCGATGCTCGTGCTCGGCGATGGCCAGGCGGTCGAGGCCGGAGAGCCAGTCGATCGCCGCGCCCAGGCCGATCGCCTCCAGGATGGGCGGCGTACCGGCTTCGAAGCGGTGCGGCGGGTCGGCGTAGGTGATCTCGTCCAGCGTGACGTTGCCGATCATCTCGCCGCCGCCCTGGTAGGGCGGCAGGGCCGCCAGCCGCTCGGCCTTGCCGTAGAGGATGCCGATGCCCGTCGGGCCATAGAGCTTGTGGCCGGAGAAGACGTAGAAGTCGGCGTCGATCGCCTTCACGTCCACCGGCTTGTGGACGATGGCCTGGCAGCCGTCGAGCAGCACCAGGGCGCCGGCCTCATGGGCCATGCGGGTGAGGTCGGCCACCGGATTGATGGTGCCCAGCACATTGGACATGTGGGACAGCGCCACGACCTTGGTCCGGGGCCCGAGCAGGCTTTGGAAAGCCTCCAGATCGAGCACGCCCTCGTCGGTGATGGGGCAGAACTTGAGGACGACGCCCTTACGCTCGCGCAGGAAGTGCCAGGGGACGATGTTGGCATGGTGCTCCATCTCGGTGAGCACGATCTCGTCGCCGGCCCCAAGCGTCGCGCCCAGGCCCGCGGCCACCAGGTTGATGGCCTCGGTGCCGCCCTTGGTGAAGACGATCTCATTGGGCTCAGCGCCGATGAAGGCGGCGACCTTCTTGCGGGCGCCCTCGTAGGCGTCGGTGGTCTCATTGGCCAGGGTGTGCAGGCCGCGGTGCACATTGGCGTAGGAGTGCTCCATGGCCTGCGTCATGGCCGCGATCACGGCGCGCGGCTTCTGGGCTGAGGCGGCGCTGTCCAGATAGACCAGTGGCTTGCCGTTCACCTCGCGGGCCAGGATCGGGAAGTCGGCGCGGATGGCTTCGGCGTCGAAAGCCATGTCAGCCTCCAAGCCTTTGGGCCGCCCAGAGGCGCACGATCTCGCGTGCGCCCTCGTGGCCGATGCGGTCGATGACCTCGCCGATGAACGCCTCGGTCAGCAGGGCCCGCGCCTGGACCTCGGGGATGCCCCGCTGGCGCGCGTAGAACAGGGCCTCCTCGTCGAGGGCGCCGATCGTATTGCCGTGGCTGCAGGCCACGTCGTCGGCGTAGATTTCCAGCTCCGGCTTGGCGTCTACCTCGGCGCGGTCGGAGAGGATCAGCGCGTGGTGCTCCATCCGCGCGTCGGTGCGGTCCGCGCCCTGCGCCACGACGATGCGGCCCTGGAAGACGCCGCGCGCCTGGTCGCGCACCACGCCCTTGGTCATCTGCATGGTGACGCCGTCGGTCCCCTCGTGGGTGACCACGGTGGTCAGGTCGGCATGACGCTTGTCGGCCAGCAGATAGACGCCGTCGAGCCTGAGCTTCGCGCCGCCGCCGGGGTGCGCGACCCGCGTCTCGATCCGCTGCCGCCGCGCGCCGGCCAGCAGCACGCTCTGGCCGTAGTCGGCCCGGGCGGCCAGCCGAACCTCGGCCTCACTCACCGAGACGCCCTCGGCGCCATCGGCGGCCAGGACGATGCGCTCCAGCGCGGCGGCCTCGCCCAGCTGGATCGCCAGCAAGGCGTGGGCGACATAGCCGCCGTCGCCGCCTTCATAGGTCTCCAGCAGCGTCAGGCGACCGCCCGCCGCCACATCCACCTCGGCCCGCGCGGTGTGCGATCCAGCGCCGCGGGCGAGGAACCGCAGGGCGACAACCTGCTCTTCGCCGGCCGCGACCTCGATCCGCACGTCCCGGCCGCCGTTGGCGACCAAGTAGGACGCGCTCACCAGGTGCTCGAAGGGGCCCTGCCCCACGTCGCGTGGATCCACCGCCTCGGAAGCCGGCGGCACGACGCGGATCAGGCCGCGCAGGTCGGTCCAGCGCCAGGCCTCGTCCCGCTTGCCCGGCAGGGCGGTGGGATCGCGCTCGCGTATGGCGGCGGTGAGGTTCAAGCCGCCCTCGCGTACTTGTCGTAGCCTTCGCGCTCCAGCTGGAGCGCCAGCTCCGGCCCGCCGGAAGCCACGATCCGGCCGCCGGCCAGCACATGGACCCGGTCCGGTGTGATGTAGTCGAGCAGCCGCTGGTAGTGGGTGATCACCAGCATGGCGCGGTCGGGCGCGCGGAGCGCGTTCACCCCGTCGGCGACGATCTTCATGGCATCGATGTCGAGGCCGGAATCGGTCTCGTCGAGGATCAGCATGCGCGGCGAAAGGATCGCCATCTGCAGGATTTCCATCCGCTTCTTCTCGCCGCCGGAGAAGCCGACGTTGAGCGGCCGCTTGAGCATCTCGAAGTCGATCTTCAGGGCAGCCGCCTTCTCGCGGGCGAGCTTAAGGAAGGCCGGCGCGGCGATCTCGTCCTCGCCACGCGCCTTGTGCTGGGCGTTGAGCGCGGTGCGGATGAAGGTCAGGGCCGGGACGCCGGGGATCTCCAGCGGGTACTGGAAGGACAGGAAGACGCCGCGCGCCGAGCGCTCATCGGGGCTGAGCGCCAGCAGGTCTTCGCCCTCCAGCGTGGCTGTGCCCCCGGTCACCTCGTAGCCGGCGCGGCCGGTCAGAACGTAGGAGAGCGTCGACTTGCCCGCCCCGTTCGGCCCCATGACGGCGTGCACCTGGCCCGCCGGGATCTCCAGGGACAGCCCCTTCAGGATCTCCGTGCCACCGACGCTGGCGTGCAGGTCTTGGACATTCAGCATCAGCGGGTCTCGTCCACGAGGAATTGGGCCATCACCGAGAGCGCCTCTTCAAGGGTGTCGACAGTCAGCTGCTTGCGCGGCGCGGCGGCCCCGGGATTGGCGGTGCGCTTGTCCGACAGGGTCACGCTCGCCTTGCCGGCCTCGAAATAGGCGGCGATGCGGAAGTCCTGGTGGTCGATGGAGACGGTGTAGCGCCGCCGGTCCACGGTCAGGTTCCGTTTGGTCAGGAAGTCGGCGTCGGCCTGCAGCGCTTCCAGCAGCTGGGTGGCGCGGGCGAGGTCTTCCTCCTGCTGCTTGCGTTCGGCTTCCGCCCGCTTGCGCCGGTCCATCTCGCGGCGGGCGAACTCCACCTCGAAGGCGTCCTTCAGCGTGAGCGGGCGGGTTGGGCCCTTGCGGGTCTTCGAGGTCATCCGACGCTTCCCTCCAGCGAAATGGCCACCAGCTTCTGGGCCTCCACGGCGAACTCCATGGGCAGCTCCTGCAGCACGTCCTTGACGAAGCCGTTGACCAGCAGCTGGACCGCCTCTTCCTGCGAAAGCCCGCGCTGCATCACATAGAACAGCTGGTCGTCCGAAAGGCGGGTGGTGGTCGCCTCGTGTTCGAACACCACCTGGCCATTGCGCGCCTCGACGTAGGGGA
>JAQGIX010000252.1 GCA_028290925.1 Phenylobacterium sp.
GTGTCGCCGGGCCGCACGTTCGAGGTGTGCATGGCCGCGCCGACCCCGGTCATCACCCCGCAGCCGATCAGGGCCGCGCGATCGAGCGGCATGTCCGGGCGGATCGCCACGCAGGCGTGCTCGTGGATCAGCATGTGCTCGGCGAAGGACGACAGGTTCAGGTACTGCATCATCGGCCCCTTGGCCGACGCCAGCCGGGGCTCCTCGTCGGCGCCGCGCTTGGTCTCCGGCGAGACGCACAGGCTCATGTGGCCGGTCAGGCAGAACTCGCAGTGGCCGCAGAAGGCCGAGAGGCAGGTGATCACGTGGTCGCCCGGCTTCACCGTGCGGACCTCGGAGCCCACCTGCTCGACGATCCCGGCGCTCTCGTGGCCCAGCACCGCCGGCAGCGGGTGCGGATAGGAGCCCTCGATGAAGTGCAGGTCGGAGTGGCAGACGCCGGCGGCGGCGGTACGGATCAGCACCTCGCGCGGGCCCGGCTTGTTGATCTGGACGTCTTCGATCTGAAGCGGCTTGCCGACTTCACGCAGGACTGCTGCCTTCATGGCTTTCCTTCCCCACCTATGATTTTCGAACGAGCGTTCGTCGCCAGAAGCCTTATCGCTGTTCAGATGCGGCGGCCAAGGGGCTTTCGAGCGCTGCATTACGCAAAATCAAGTCGACATGGCTCGCCGGTTCGCCGCAAACAACCCCATGTCCGCCGCCGCGCCCGTGGATGACGCAACGTCCGCCGGAAACGTCCGAGAGGTCTTCTGGGCCTTCCTGCGGCAGGGCCTGACCGCCTTCGGCGGACCGCTCGCCCACTTCGGATACTTCCGCCGCGAGTTCGTGGAGAAGCGGGCCTGGCTCTCCGAAGCCGCCTTCGCCGATCTGCTGGGCCTCGCCCACTTCCTGCCCGGCCCCGCCTCCAGCCAGCTGGGCATGGCCATCGGCCTCAGGCGCGCCGGCTACGGCGGCCTGATGGCCGCCTGGCTGGGCTTCACCCTGCCGGCCGCGGTGGCCATGCTGGCGCTCGCCTACCTCGCCCCCGGCATCAGCCAGACCTTCGGCGAGAGCTGGCTGCACGGCCTGAAGATCGCCGCCGCGGCGGTGGTGATCCAGGCGCTGATCGCCATGGCCCGCACCCTGGCCGTCGGCCCGATCCGCGCCGGGATGGCGATCGGGGCCGGCGTGGGCATGCTGGTCGCACAGGGGACCGGCTCGGTGCCGCAGATCTTCACCTTGGTCGCAGGCGGCCTCTTCGGCCTCCTGTGGCTGCGCGAGGCGCCGGAGGCTCTTCCGGAAACCACCGCCGCACCGGCCGCCGTGCCGCGGGCCCTCTCGGTGGGGGCGCTGGCGGTGTTCGGCCTGCTGCTGGTCGCCCTGCCCTTCGCCGCGGCCTTCCTGCAGGACCCTTCGCTCGGCCTCGCCAGCGTCTTCTACCGCACCGGCGCCCTGGTGTTCGGCGCCGACCACGTGGTCCTGCCGCTCCTGGCGCGCGACATCGTCGGCCGCGGCTGGCTGGACCAGGACACCTTCATCGCCGGCTACGGTGCGGCCCAGGCGCTGCCCGGGCCGCTGTTCGCCTTCGCGGGCTTCGTCGGCGCGACCCAGACCTATGCGGCCGGCGGCTGGGCCGGCGGGTTGATCGCGCTCATCGCCATCTTCCTGCCGAGCCTGCTGCTGGTGGTGGGCGTCTTGCCGTTCTGGGATCGGCTGAAGGTCCATCCCCACGCCCGCGGCGCGCTCGCCGGCGTCAACGCCGTGGTGGTGGGGCTGCTGGCCGCCGCCCTCTGGCAGCCGGTGCTCACCTCGACCGTGCAGCGGCCCTCAGACTGGGCCCTGGTGGCCGCAGCCTGGGTGTTCCTGGGCATAGCCAAGCTGCCGCCCTGGCTGGTGGTGATCGGCTTCGCCGTGGCGACCGGCTTGCTGACCAAGGCGCCGATCTAGATCCGCGCCGCCACCCGCGGGGCCGGCGCCGGGAAGATCGCCGGGGCCTTCGGGAAGCTGAGCCTGGGCATCTGCGGCCAATGGAAGGTCCAGGGCTTGCGGACCGGGATGCAGCCTTCCAGCGCCGCGATCAGCTCATGCGCCGGGCCGTCGTTCAGGAAGTGGTTGGCGCCGTCGGCGCGCACGAAGCGGATCGGCCGGCGCGTCACCGTCTCCTGCGCCATCCGCTCGGCCGCCTCGATCGGCGCGAAGTCGTCCTTGTCGCCATGGATCATGTGGATCGGGATGTTCAGCCGCGCCAGCGCCCGCTTGGCGTGGACCAGCTGCTCGCGCTGGCCGCTGGCCTCGATGACCGCGTGGCGCAGGTCGCGCGGGATCAGCTTCAGCGCCCGGCCGCCCATGTCGATCAGCCACTTGGCCGTGGGGCCCGGTTCGCCGAAGAAGCCGGAAAGCAGGACCAGGCCCGCCACCTTGCCCGGATTGGCGTCGGCCATCAGCGCCGCGATCGCCGCCCCATAGGACTGGCCGACCAGCAGCACCTTCTGGCCTTTGGGCGCGTCCAGGACGGACGCCAGGGCCTGCGCCTGGACGCGGATGTCGGTGACCGGGTGCAGCGGCTCCGAGGCGCCGTAGCCCGGCCGGTCCACCACGATCATCTGGCGGTCGGGGGGCAGCTCGGCCAGGGTCTCGGCCCAGTACTCGGCCCACGACGGCGCGCCGGTGATGACCACGATCTTCCAGGGCGGCGGGGTTTCGCGGGGGGTCTCGAGGGCGGAGATGCGCCAGCCATGGCCGCCGTCCGCCAGGAAGCTCGTGCGCCGCACGACGTCGTCGGGATAGTCCTCCGAGAGCGGCGCATGTTCGGTTCGACCCTTGGCCGCCGCCTCGACCGCGGCCCATCCCATGGCGAGCACCCCCTTCGGCCGTTTGCGCGCCACGCTTCGATAACTCCTCAGGTCGGCTTACATTGTCACCTGGGGTCGCAAACGCGCGATTAAAGGGCCGGTTCGGCTCAGCTTGTTTCTACGCCGCCGGTTCTGGCCGCACGGTGGCCAATTGGTCACGCAATTCGCGCTTCAGCACCTTGCCGGTGGGCCCGATCGGCAATTCGCCCTCGATGCGCA
>JAQGIX010000266.1 GCA_028290925.1 Phenylobacterium sp.
AGCAGGGCGTCGAGCACATCGCCGTCGCCGCGGCTGATGGCGATGATGTCCAGCTTGAAGGACGTCGCCAGGCGGCTAGTCACGGGCAGGCGGGCGTTATGGTCGTCGGCGGGCGCGCCGAGCGGCGTCGGGGCGGATCGCGTCATAGATTGCCCCCGGGACCAAGCTTGGTCTTGCGCACCATGGGCGGGTGCGGCCGCCCCGGCAAGGCGCGCGTCTCCCGCCGGGCGAGAAGTGGGCCGACTCGCTTTCTTCACAGTCCTCCGCTATAGGCCGCGCCCCATGACCGGTTACGCGCATCATCACGGCGACCACCAACATCCGACCCTCGCGGGATCGGCTTGGGATCGCTTGGCTTAAGACCGCGACCCCTTCCGAGCCCCGCCGACGCGGACGGGGCTTGGCGTCATCCCAGCCCTGTCCGTCGAACCCCCTCGCCAGGATCGACCGATGGACCTTCCGACCCAGAACCCTCCCTTGAGCGAAGTCGCTGCAACCGCTAAGCGCGGCGGCATGACCGACGCATCCAAGCCCCAAGGATCAAGGCCCGAGGCCCGCAATCCGCGCGGCTTCATCGACCGCCGCGCCCGCGACCTGGTCGCCGAGCGCCAGATCCTGGCGGCGGTGTCGGCGGTCTATGAGCGCTACGGTTTCGAGCCGCTCGACAGCCCGGCCTTCGAATATGCCGACGCGCTCGGCAAGTTCCTGCCCGACGCCGACCGGCCGAACGAAGGCGTCTTCGCCCTGCAGGACGATCCGGATGCTGATGGGAATGGGCAGTGGATGGCGCTGCGCTACGACCTGACCGCGCCGCTGGCCCGCTTCGCGGCCCAGAACTGGGAGACGCTCCCCAAGCCCTTCCGCCGCTACGCCTTTGGGCCGGTGTGGCGCAATGAGAAGCCGGGCCCCGGCCGCTACCGGGAGTTCGTGCAGTGCGACGCCGACACCGTGGGCTCGGCGCGGCCCGAGGCCGACGCCGAGATCATCGCCATGGCCGCCGAGGGGCTGGAAGCCGCCGGCGTTCCGGCCGGGGGGGCGATCCTGAAGATCAACAATAGGAAGCTGCTCAACGGCCTGATGGCCTCGGCCGGCGTCACCGACGAGGGCCAGAAGCTCGCCGTGCTGCGCGCGGTGGACAAGCTCGACCGGCTGGGCCCCGACGGCGTGCGCCTGCTGCTGGGCGAGGGCCGCAAGGACGAGTCCGGGGCCTTCACCAAGGGGGCGGGGCTGGGCGGCGGCGCCGCTGAGCGGGTGCTGGCCTTCACCGCCGCCGGTGCGGGCCGCGGCGACACCCTCGGGCAGCTGTCGAACGTCATCGGCGGCTCGGTCGAAGGCGACGAGGGGCTGGCGGAGCTGGAGGCCATCGACCGGGCGTTGGTGAGCCTCGGCGTCGGCGCCGACCGCGCGGTCTTCGATCCCTCGGTGGTGCGCGGCCTGGAATACTACACCGGCGCGGTCTTCGAGGCCGAGCTGCTGCTGGGCACGACCGACGAGCGCGGCCAGCCGGTCCGCTTCGGCTCGGTGGGCGGCGGCGGCCGCTACGACGACCTGATCGCCCGCTTCACCGGCGAGCGGGTGCCCGCCACCGGCTTCTCCTTCGGCGTCTCGCGGCTGGCCGCGGCGCTCCGGGCGGCCGGGCGCGACGCGGCCGTCGAGCTGCGCGGCCCGGTGGTGATCATCGCCTTCGACGAGGCCCGCATGGCCGACTATTTCGCGGTGGCGGGCGAGTTGCGCGCCGCCGGCGTTCCGGCCGAGGTCTATCTCGGCTCTTCGGGCATGAGGGCGCAGATGAAGTACGCCGACCGCCGGCTGTCGCCCGCCGCGGTGATCATCGGCGGCGACGAATTCGCGGCCGGGACGGCCACCGTGAAGGACCTCGACCTCGGCCGCGCGCTGTCGGCCGGCGTCACCGACAACGCCGCCTGGCGCACCGATCGTCCGGGCCAGGTGACCGTGCCGCGGGCCGAGCTGGTGGCCACCATCCGCGAGATCCTGGACGCCCAGGCCTTGGCGCCCGCGCCGTGAGGACCGAGCCCCCCGTTCCGGCCGCGGCGCTGGCCGCCATCCGCGCGGCGCTCGCCCCCGGCGCAGACGCGGTCGATGCGCCGATCCTGCAGCCGCTCGGCCTGCTGCTCGACCTGGCCGGCGAGGCCATGCGCGCACGGCTGTTCGTGGTCCAGGCGGAGGGCGGCGCCGAGGCTTGCCTGCGGCCCGACTTCACCGTCGCCATCGTCCGCCGCCACATCGACAGCGGGGCCGCCGCCGGCCGCTACTTCTACGAGGGCCCGGCGTTCCGCGCCGCGCCCGGCACGGACCGGCCGGAAGAATTCGTCCAGATGGGCGTCGAGCTATTCGCCCCGGCCGGCGATCCGGTGGCGGCGGCCGACGCCGAGATCGCCGCCGTCGCCTGGCGCGCCGCCGTGGCCGGGCAGCGCGAGGACCTGGCCCTGTGGCTGGGCGACGTGGCCCTGTTCGCCGCCTTCATCGAGACCCTGTCACTGCCACCGGCCCTGGCGGCGCGCCTGAAGCGGATGGCGGGCCGCCCGCGGCTGCTGCAGGCCGAACTCGCCCGCGCCGGACGGACGGCGCCGTCCCAGCCGGCGAACGGCGGCCAGCTCGCCGCCATGCTGGCGGGCCGCTCCGAGCACGAGGCGGCCGCGCTGCTGGAGGAAGTCTGGGCGCTGGCGGGCATCGAGCCGGTGGGCGGCCGCAAGCCGGCGGAGATCGCCGCGCGGCTGGTCCGCCGGGCCGACGCCGCCGCCGCGCCGGCGCTGGGCGAGGCCGAGGCCCGGGCCGTCGCCGAGTTCATGGCGATCTCCGATACGCCCGAGGCAGGCCTGGCGCGGGTGCGCGGGCTCGCCGGACGCAAGGCCAAGGCGCTGGAGAGCGCCCTGCACGACTGGGAGGCCCGCCTGGCCGAGCTCGGCCGCAGCGTCCCCGCCGAGCGGCTGCGCTTCGCCCCGGCGCTCGGCCACGCCTTCGACTACTACGACGGCCTGACCTTCGAGGTGCGC
>JAQGIX010000287.1 GCA_028290925.1 Phenylobacterium sp.
GCCCCGGTGATCATCCTGTGGGGCGTCAAGCGCGGCGACGAGGAGGCCGAGCCCCTGAAGCCGCCGCCCGGCACGCGGCCGGTCCGCCGCTGACGCGGCCGCCGTGGCCCGCAGCGCGCCCACCATCGACAGCTACGGCGGCGGCGGTTTCCGCCTGTCCGGTGACTGGCATCAGGGCTCGCTGCTGATCGTCGCCGACGAGCCGCGCGCCTGGGCGGTCAACAGTCTCGCCGAGGTGAGCCGCGAGACGCTGGCCCCGGTGTTCGAGGCGGGCCGGGCGGAGGTCGAGTTCCTGCTGCTCGGCGTCGGGGCGGCCAACGCCCTGCCGCCCAAGGAGGTTCGCCAGGGCCTGCTCGCCGCCGGCATCGGGCTGGAGTTCATGGACACCGCCGCCGCCGCGCGGCTCTACAACGTGCTGACCTCCGAGGGCCGGCGGGTGGCCGCCGCCCTGATCGCGATCTGAACCTAGGCCATCCCTTCCAGCCTGCGTCAAAACGACCTATACCCCAGCCTAAGGGTAGGACTCACGAGGGAGGTTCCATGACCGCGCTGCTCGCCAATTTCCGAAACACCGTCATCGTCAGTGTCATCATCGCGCTGCTGATCGCAGTGAGCTACTACATGCACCCGGGCACGGCCCACGAGCGCTACTGGGAAGCGCTGTTCCGCTGGCTGCACGTGTTCTTCGGCATCCTCTGGATCGGGCTGCTCTACTACTTCAACTTCGTGCAGATCCGCAAAATGCCGGAGATTCCCGCCGAGCTGAAGCCGGCGGTCTCCAAGTACATCGCGCCCGAGGCGCTGTTCTGGTTCCGCTGGTCGGCGCTGATCACCGTCGTGATGGGCCTGATCCTCGCCTGGACCCGCCACTACGTCGTCGACGCGCTGAGCCTGGGCGCCGCCGAGGGTTTCCACGTGCCGAGCGACACCTTCATCGGCGTCGGCATGTGGCTGGGCATCATCATGATGATCAACGTCTGGGCGTTCATCTGGCCGAACCAGAAGATCGCGCTGGGCATCGTCGAGGCTGACGCCGACGCCAAGGCCAAGGCCGGTCGGATCGCGATGCTGTTCTCGCGGACCAACATGCTGCTCTCCATCCCGATGCTAGTCTTCATGACCATGAACCAGACGATGTTCGGCTGACGCCGAGGCTGATCTAGGATCGGAAGGCCCGCCCGACCGGCGGGCCTTTTGATTTTGAGCCCATGGACGACGCCCCCGACGCCCCGACCGACGACCTTGGCGACCTCGACGCGCTGATCCGCCGGGTCGATCCGGACCGCTGGATGTCCAGCCGGTTCATCGCCGACGCCCAGGCCCGCGCCGACGTGGTGACGCTCTACGCCTTCGACCATGAACTGGCCCGTGCGCCCAAGGTGTCCTCCAATCCGCTGATCGGCGAGATCCGCCTCACTTGGTGGCGCGAGGCGCTGGACGAGATCTTCGAAGGTCGCCCGGTGCGCCGCCATCCCACCGCCGAGGCGCTGGCCGATGTCGTCGGGCGCCGCGGCCTCGCCCGCGCGTCGCTCGAAGCCCTGATCGACGCCCGCTACCGCGAGCTGGACCCCGCGCCCATGCTGCCCGCGGAGAGTCTGTCGTGGGCCCGCGACACCGGCGGCCAGGCCGCGGTGCTGGCGGCGACCATTCTCGATCCCGCGACCGATGTCGAAGCCGCGCGCGCCGCCGGCTCGGCCTGGGCGCTCGGCCGCCGCTCCGACGTGGCGCTGAAGGCCGAACTGGGGGAGGCGCGGCGGGCCGCAAGGCGCCTCAGCGCCCAGGCCTTCCCGGCCGCCGCCCACGCGGCCCTGGCCGGCCATCCTGCGCGCTCCGAACTCGCCAAGCGCCTGCGGGTCACCTGGGCGGTGGCTCGCGGGAGAATCTAGAAGATTATCTTTGCGAGGCCAACGTCACTTGGAGTCCGAATAATATATTTCGAAAATAGACAATCCTTCAAATAAAGAAAATCGCCTGACGGAACTCGAAGTTTTACTAGGGGTTCTTGCTGCGTCCCATGAAGGGGGCGGAGAATTCACATGAACACCAAACTGTTTGTCCTGAGCGCCAGCCTGGCCGCGATCCTTGCGCTGCCGGCCTACGCCCAGTCCACCACGACCACGGTCACCACCGAGAAGTCCCACGCGGGCGCCGGCGCGGGCCTGGTCGGCGGCGCGGCCACCGGGGCCGTGGTCGGCGGTCCCGTCGGCGCGGTGGTCGGCGGCGTGGTTGGCCTCGTGGCCGGCGCGGCGATCGACCCCCCTGCGGACGTGAAGACCTATGTCCGCACGACCCATGTGGAGCCGGTGATCTACACCGGCCCGGTGACGGTCGGCGCGGAGCTTCCGGCGACCGTCGCCTTCTACGAGGTGCCCAAGTACGAGCGCTACCGTTGGACCTATGTGAACCACCAGCGGATCCTTGTGGACAACAGCACGCACAAGATCGTCTCGGTCATGGATGACGATAAGTAGGGATCAGCCGCCGGCGTCTACGCCGACCGGTTTCGGAAGGATGGCCCAGGTTCGCCTGGGCTTTCTTTTTCCGGCGGGCGAAAGCTGAGCCCGTCACGGCGCAGTCGGCAGAGCAGACGTCTTCGCACGCCCCGCGCGAAGGGCTACATCCCCAGCATGGCCGAAGCGTTCAACGACAGGGTGCTGAGCGGCTCGAAGGCCGAGCTCTACGCCCAGGCGGGCGAGGAGATCGCCGCGG
>JAQGIX010000296.1 GCA_028290925.1 Phenylobacterium sp.
AAGGGCTACGGCTTCGCCAGCCTCACCCCCGCACGGCCGGTCGATCCGGACCGGACGCTGTTCCGCGTGGGCTCGATCTCCAAGACCTTCACCTGGATCGCGGTGATGAAGGAGGTGGAGGCCGGCCGCATACGCCTCGACCAGCCGGTCAATCTCTACCTGCCCCCAAGGCTGCGGGTCCCCGACCAGGGCTTCGCCACACCGATCCGGGTGATCAACCTGATGGACCACTCGCCGGGCTTCGAGGACCGGTTGCTGGGCCAGCTGTTCGAGGAGAACTTCGAGCACGTCCGGCCGCTGGAGCTCTACCTGCGCCAGGAGCGGCCCAAGCGGGTCCGGGGACCGGGCCTGGCCTCCAGCTATTCGAACTATGGCGCAGCGCTGGCCGGCGAGGCCGCCGCCTGGACGGCCGGCAAGCCCTACGAGCGGCTGATCGAGGACGAAATCCTCGGCCCCGCACGGCTCGCCCACACCACCTTCCGCGAACCCCATCCGGTCAAGGCCGGCCTGCCGCCGCCGATGCCCGCCGCGCTGGCCGCCGACATTTCCGATCCGTTCCGCTGGTCGGGGACCGGCTTCCAGCGCCGCAACTATGAATTCATCGAGCAGATCGCGCCGGCCGCCGCCGCCTCCTCCACCGCCGGTGACATGGCCCGCTACATGCTGCTGCAGCTGGGCAACGGGACGCTCGACGGCGTCACCATCTACGGTCCCGCCGCCGCCCAGGCCTTCCGCACCCCGATCCGCCCCGCGCCGCCAGGGATCAACGGCTGGGCGCGCGGCCTGGTCGTCTGGACCCTGCCGGGCGGCCACCTGGGCTATGGCCACGACGGCAGCACCCTGTCGTTCTACTCCAGCATGGTGGTGGTTCCCGACCTCAACCTCGGCCTGTTCATCTCCACCAACACCGAAAGCGGCGCCGGGCTCTCGGCGCGGTTCGCGCCCGCGGTCATCCGCCAGTTCTACGCCAAGCCGCAGGTCTTCCCGCGTCCGGGTTCGCCGGAACTGGCGCAGAGCGGGGCGGCGATCTTCAGCGGCGACTACATCGGCACGCGGCGCGCCTATGCCGGGCTGGAGGGCTTCGTCATGCGGGTGGCGCGGGCCCACGCGAAGGTCGGGGTGAGCGCCGACGGCCACCTGATCCTCTCCGACTTCGGCGGCGCCAGCACCTATGTCCCCGACGGTCCGATCGAGAACGGCCGCTTCATCGCGCCCGATGACGACAGCCGGCTGGTGTTCCTGATGAAGGACGGCCGGGCCACGGGTTTCCTGCCCGGCAACAACGCCCTGCTCTACGAACGCGCCACGGCCTGGGAGAAGCCCTCGACGCTCGGCTGGCTGGGCGCGCTGACCGTGCTGGCCGCGATCGCCACCCTCGTGGGGCTCACCGTCCGCAACCGGCGCGATCTTCGCCAGAGCGCCGCCCAGAGCCGGGCGAGCATGATGCAGAACATCCAGGCCGGGCTCTGGCTGATGGCCCTGGCGCTATTCGGCCTGTTCGTGTCCAAGGCCACCGCCGACCTCGCCTGGCTGATGTACCACTGGCCAGGCGCGCTGATCATCCTGGCCTCCACCTGCGCCGCGGTGGCCTCGGCGCTGACCCTGGTCACCGCGATCTCCCTGCCGGCCGTCTGGAGCGGCGGGCGGCGGGTGGATTCCTGGAGCTACCTGCGCAAGGCGTCTTTTACCGTCACCGTCCTGATCTACGCGGCCTTCGCGGTGACGCTCGGCGCCCGGGGCGCGCTGATCCCCTGGAGCGGCTGAACAAGCGCCGCCTTAAACCCGCGTTTACCAAGCACTGGGTAAATCCTGCCTAGCGGGGGCGCGACTGACGTGCGCCGGCCCGCAGTTTGGGAAGGGGACGCCCCGAGTTGAACCAGTTCCTGGCGGCGCTTCAAAGGTTCGGCTTCGGGCGCCTGGCCGCGATCCTCGGGATCGGCGCGGGTGTGGCCGCGGCGCTGTTCGCCATGACCATGAACCTCGGCCAGCCCAAGGCCCTGCTCTATTCCAACCTCGATCTGAAAGAGGCCGGGAACATCACCCAGGCGCTCGATCAGGCCGGCGTCAAATACGAGGTCAAGGGCGACGGCTCGACGATCATGGTGTCGCGCGACCAGGTCGCCTCCACCCGGCTGATGCTGTCGGGCAAGGGCATGCCGACCTCGGGCTCGGTGGGCTATGAGATCTTCGACCAGGGCAATGCGCTGGGCCAGACCGACTTCGTCCAGCAGCTCAACCGCCAGCGCGCCCTGGAGGGCGAGCTGGCCCGCACCATCCGCAGCCTCGACGGCATCTCCTCGGCCCGGGTCCACCTGGTGATCCCCAAGCGCCAGATGTTCGAGGAGGAGGCCGAACAGCCCTCCGCGGCCGTGACCATCGGGGTCGGCGCCCACGAGCCCACCGGCGACAACGTCCGGGCGATCCAGAATCTGGTGGCCAGCTCCGTGCCCAGCCTGAAGCCCGACAAGGTCACCGTCGTCGACCAGCACGCCAAGACGCTGTCCGGCGGCGACACCGGCATGGCCGCCGAAGCGGACGGCCGCAAGAACGAGGTCGAGCAGCGCATCGCCAAGCAGGTCAAGAGCCTGGTGGAGGGCGTGGTCGGCGCGGGCAAGGCGCGGGTCAACGTCTCCGCCGAGGTCGAAATGGCCCAGGTGACCACCCAGCAGAAGACCTTCAATCCCGATGGCCAGGTGGTCCGTTCGGAGACCACCACCGACGAGAAGGCCAGCGAGAACCAGCCCGACAGCAGCGGCCAGGTCTCCGCCGCGGCCAACATCCCCGGCGGCGCCGTGGGGGCCAACTCCGCCAACAACTCGTCGAACACCGGCCGCAACGAGTCGACCACCAACTACGAGATCTCCGAGACCACCCGCACCGAGGTCCAGCAGCCGGGCCAGGTGAAGAAGCTCTCGGTGGCGGTCGCCGTCGACGGGATGACCGCGCTCGGCAAGGACGGCAAGCCCGGCCCCTACACCCCGCGTTCGCAGCAGGAGATGACCCAGATCGAGCAGCTGGTCCGCTCCGCCGTGGGATTCGATCAGCAGCGCGGCGACCAGGTGACGGTGGTCAACGTCCGCTTCCCCTCCTCGGCCGACCCGGAAGGGGTGACCGCCTCGAGCCCGCTGATGGGCTTCGACAAGAACGACATCATGCGCGCCGCCGAGCTGGGCGTGCTGGGCGTCGTGGCGCTCTTGATGATGCTGTTCATCGTCCGCCCGCTCCTGAAGGGCGTCACGGGCGGCGGCGGGCCGATGCCGATGATGCTGTCTGGCCAGCCGGTGACCCATATGGCCACGACGGCGGACGGCCAGGTCATGCAGGTTACGGTCGATCCCGCCACTGGCCATCAGCTGGCCCTGCCCGGCCCGATCACCGGCGAGCTGGACGCCAAGATCGATATCGCGCGCATCGAGGGCCAGGTGAAGGCCAGCTCCCTGCGCCGCGTCTCTGACTTCGTCGACAAGCACCCGGAGGAATCGGTCTCGATCCTGCGGAGCTGGCTCCATGAATCGGCCTGAGGACAGTCGTGGCGAAAGGTAAGGCCATCGCTGATCCAGGGAAGCTGTCGGGGCCCGAGAAGGCCGCCGTCATCCTCCTGGCGCTGGGCGAAGAGCACGCCACCGTCTGGCAATCGCTGGACGAGGAGGAGATCAAGGAGGTCTCCCAGGCCATGGCCAGCCTCGGCACCGTCTCGGCCCAGGCGGTGGAAGACCTGATGGTCGAGTTCGTCTCCGGCATGTCCGGGGCCGGGGCGATCATGGGCTCCTTCGAGCAGACCCAGAAGCTCCTGGCGGCGATGATGCCGGAGGAGAAGGTCAACACCCTCATGGAGGAGATCCGCGGTCCCGCGGGCCGCACCATGTGGGACAAGCTGGGCAACGTGAACGAGGCGGTGCTCGCCAACTACCTGAAGAACGAATACCCGCAGACCGTCGCGGTGGTGCTGTCCAAGATCAAGTCCGAGCACGCCGCCCGCGTGCTGGCCGCCCTGCCCGAGGACTTCGCGCTGGAGTGCGTCATGCGCATGCTGCGCATGGAGCCGGTGCAGCGCGAGATCCTCGACAAGATCGAGGCGACGCTGCGCACCGAGTTCATGTCCAACCTGGCGCGCACCTCCAAGCGCGACAGCCACGAGATGATGGCGGAGATCTTCAACGCCTTCGATCGCCAGACCGAGGCCCGCTTCATCACCGCCCTGGAAGAGCGCAACCGCGAGGCGGCCGAGCGCATCCGCGCCCTGATGTTCGTCTTCGAGGACCTCTCCAAGCTCGATCCCGGCGGCATCCAGACCCTGCTCAGGGCGGTGGAAAAGGACCAGCTGGCGCTGGCGCTCAAGGGCGCCTCCGACAGCCTGCGCGAGATGTTCTTCTCCAACATGTCCGAACGCGCCGCCAAGATCATGCGCGAGGACATGGAGAGCATGGGCCCGGTGCGGCTGCGCGACGTCGACCAGGCGCAGATGGCCATGGTCCAGGTGGCCAAGGACCTCGCCAACAAGGGCGAGATCATGCTGGCCGGGGCCGGCGGCGATGACGAGCTCGTCTACTGATGTCAGAGCCGCGGAAATTCAGCTTCGACACCGTCTTCGACGCCGCCGGCGAGGTGACCTACGCCGCCCCGCGGCCCAAGCGGATGTTCACCGCCGACGAGGTCGAGCAGATCCGCCGCGAGGCCCACGCCGAAGGCGAGCGCGCGGCGCTGGCCTCCATTGCGGCCCTGCAGCAGGTCGCCCTGGCCGGGGTGGCCGCCGCCTGCCACCAGGCCCTGCCGAGCCTCGCCGCCGTCGCCCACGAGCACCGGGTCGCCTCCGCGAACCTGGCGCTGGCGTGCGCCCGCGGCATCGCCGGGGCCTCCCTCGACCGCTTCCCCGAGGCGCCCCTGCAGGCGGCGCTGGCCAGCCTCTCGCAGGAGATCGAGGCCACGCCCCGCCTGCAGATCACCGCCGCGCCGGATCTCGCCCAGCGCCTCCAAGGCCTGCTCGACGACACGGCGGCCAACCTCGGCTTCGCCGGCGCCATCCAGGTGAAGGCCGAGGCCGAGTTGCCGACCCACGCCTTCATCCTCGACTTCGGCGACGGCCAGGCGGCCTTCGATCCGGAGGCCGCCGCGGCCCGCGTCACCGCCGCCCTGCAGGCGGCGCTGGCCGCCGAGGGCCTGCACGCCGAACCCCTGATCCCTGGCGCTCAACCCGAGCCGGAAGGCTGATCCAAATGTCCGAGAGCGAAACCGAACCCGCCGCGGCCGCCGCCGCCCAGCCCGACACCGAGATGAAGCTGGACGAGTTCTCCCCCGGGGAGGGCGCGCTGGCGGACTCCATCGCCGAGGACAAGACCGCCGGCGACCTCGCGCCGGTGTTCGACGTGCCGGTGAACATCTCCGCGGTGCTGGGACGCGCCAGCGTCTCGGTGGCGCAGCTGCTGCAGCTGACGCAGGGCAGCGTCCTCGAGCTCGACCGCAAGGTCGGCGAGGCGATCGACATCTACGTGAACAACCGCCTGGTCGCCCGCGGCGAGGTCGTCATCGTCGACGAGCGCCTGGGCGTGACCATGACCGAAATCATCAAGGACGGCGACGCTGCGGCCTGACCGCCGCGGCTTGAGTTAAGGAGACTTGCCCATGCGGCTTCTGGTCGTCGGACAATTGAACGGGCAGCTCGCCTCGGCCGTGAAGATGGCCATGAGCGCGGGCGCCAAGGTGAGCCACGTGGAGACCATCGCCGCGGCGACCCACGCCTTGCGGGCCGGCCAGGGGGCCGACCTGATGATGGTCGACTACACCCTCGACATCGCGGCCCTGATCGCGGCCAACGAGGCCGAGCGCATCCGGGTGCCGGTGGTGGCCTGCGGCGTGGGCGCCGATCCCCAGCGGGCGGCCGACGCCATCCGCGCCGGGGCCAAGGAATTCATCCCGCTCCCGCCTGAAGCTGAGCTGATTGCGGCGGTGCTGGCCGCGGTCGCCGACGACAACCGCCCGATGGTGGTGCGCGACCCGGCCATGCAGGCGGTGATGAGCCTCGCCGACCAGGTGGCGGGCTCAGACGCCTCGATCCTGATCACCGGCGAAAGCGGCGTCGGCAAGGAGGTCGTCGCCCGCTACGTGCACCAGAAGTCCCGCCGCGCCGGCAAGTCGTTCATCTCGGTCAACTGCGCCGCCATCCCCGAGAACCTGCTGGAGAGCGAGCTGTTCGGCCACGAGAAGGGCGCCTTCACCGGCGCCGTGGCCCGCCGCATCGGCAAGTTCGAGGAGGCTAACGGCGGCACCCTGCTGCTCGACGAGATCTCCGAGATGGACGGCCGCCTGCAGGCCAAGCTGCTGCGCGCCCTGCAGGAGCGCGAGATCGACCGGGTGGGCGGCGGCAAGCCGGTGCGGGTGGATATCCGCATCCTCGCCACGTCCAACCGCGACCTGGCCCAGGCCGTGCGCGAGGGAACCTTCCGCGAGGACCTGCTCTACCGGCTGAACGTCGTGAACCTGCGCGTGCCGCCGTTGCGCGAGCGCCCGGGCGACATCGTCGCGCTGGCCGAGTTCTTCGTGAAGAAATACGCCGCCGCCAACGGCGTGCCGGAGCGTCCGCTCTCGGCGCTCGCCCGCCAGCGCCTCGCCGTCCACCGCTGGTCCGGCAACGTCCGCGAGCTGGAGAACGCCATGCACCGCGCGGTGCTGCTGGCCATCGGGCCCGAGATCGACGACGCCGCGATCCGCCTGCCGGACGGCCAGCCGCTGTCGGGGATCGATCCGCTGGCCCGCACGGCCCAGGCCGCCTCGCTCGCCGCTGAGACCGCCACCCGGGCCTACGTCGGCCAGACCGTGGCCGAGATGGAGCAGCAACTGATCCTCGACACCCTGAGCCATTGCCTCGGCAACCGGACGCATGCCGCCAACATCCTCGGCATCTCGATCCGCACCCTGCGCAACAAGCTCAAGGAGTACGCCGACGCCGGCGTCGCCGTCCCGCCGCCGCAGAGCGCGGCCAGCGCCGCTTGAGCCTGACCTGACCCATGGCTGACACCAGCCTCTCCGCCATGCTGGCCGAGCGCCCCTCCCCGCGGGAGATGTGGGGCTGGGTGGCGCGTGGCGAGGTGGCCCTGGCGCTGGGCATCGTCGGCATTGTCGTCCTGCTGATCCTGCCGGTCCCGGCCTTCCTGCTGGACGTGCTGCTCAGCCTGTCGATCACCAGCGCGGTCCTGATCCTGATGACCTCGCTGCTCATCAAGAAGCCGCTGGAGTTCACCGCCTTCCCCTCGGTGCTCCTGGTCACCACGCTCTACCGGCTGGGCCTCAACATCGCCTCGACCCGGCTGATCCTCGGCCACGGCCACGAGGGTGTGCACGGCGCCGGCCACATCATCGAGTCCTTCGGCAAGCTGATGATGAGCGGCAGCTTCGTCATCGGCATCATCATCTTCGCCATCCTGGTGGTGGTGAACTTCGTGGTGATCACCAAGGGCTCGGGCCGCATCGCCGAGGTGGCCGCCCGCTTCACCCTGGACTCCATGCCGGGCAAGCAGATGGCCATCGACGCCGACCTCTCGGCCGGGCTGATCGACCAGGAGGAGGCCAAGCGCCGGCGCAAGGAGCTGGAGCAGGAGAGCACCTTCTTCGGGGCCATGGACGGCGCCTCGAAGTTCGTCCGCGGCGACGCCGTCGCCGGCCTGATCATCGTCGGCATCAATGTGATCGGCGGCATCCTGATCGGGGTGATCCAGCACCACGTGCCCATTGGGCAAGCCTTCGCGACCTACACCATCATGACCATCGGCGACGGCCTGGTGTCCCAGATTCCGGCGCTGATCATCTCGATCGCCGCCGGCCTGCTGGTCTCCAAGTCCGGCGTCGAGGGCTCGGCCGACAAGGCCCTGGTCACTCAGCTGGCCATGAACCCGGTGAGCCTCGGCATGGTCTCGGCGGCGGCCGGCGTCATCGCCTTCATTCCCGGCATGCCGATCCTGCCGTTCGCGACCATCTCGCTGGCCGCGGGCACGCTCGCCTGGCGCCGCTCGAAGGTCGAGGCGGAGCTTCCCAAGGTCGAGATCGCCGCCGACGCGCCGCCCGAGGAGGAGCCGATCTCCCAGACGCTGGCCATCGACGAGATCAAGATCGAGCTGGGCTATGGGTTGCTGGGCCTGATCAACGACCTGGAGGGCCGCCGGCTCACCGACCAGATCAAGGCCCTGCGCCGCACCCTGGCCGCCGACTTCGGCTTCGTCATGCCCTCGGTGCGCATCCTCGACAACATGCGCCTGGCCTCCCAGGGCTACTGCATCCGCATCAAGGAGATGGAGGCTGGGACCGGCGAGGTGCGCCTGGGCCACCTGATGGCCATGGACCCGCGCGGCGGCCAGGTGGAGCTGCCCGGCGAGCACGTCCGCGAGCCC
>JAQGIX010000341.1 GCA_028290925.1 Phenylobacterium sp.
GATGCCGGCCTCGCACCTGCGCCTGCTGCAGCAGCTGGAGACCATGGTGGTGATCGGCGACTACGCCTTCGTCCACGCCGGGATCCGGCCGGGGACGCCGCTGGAGGCGCAGGAGGAGAACGACCTGTTGTGGATCCGCCGCGGCTTCGTCGACCAGCCGGGCCCGTTCGGCAAGGTCATCGTCCACGGCCACACCTGGCTCTCCGAGCAGCCGCAGCTCAGCGAGCACCGGCTGGGGCTGGACACCGGCGCCTACGCCACCGGCGTGCTGACCGCGGCGCGGATCGAGGACGGGGAGTTCGAGATCCTGCAGGCCGCCCGCGGCGACGTCTGGACGCCCAAGGAAGCCGTCGCCTAATCCAGATAATATCCGGAGAAATCCACGGTCTCGCCGCGCAGCCGGCGGAATACCCGGCGCATGCGCGGCCGGGTGAGCAGCCAGGCGTTGTAGGCGGCGATCAGGGCCGCGGCGGCGATCACGCTTCGCGACACCAGATAGACCCCGACCAGCAGCACCAGGCTGCTCGAGAGCCAGAACGCGATGGCGCGGACATCTCGTGCCCTCATCGGCTCGTCCTTCCTGCGGCTCGTCCCCCGTCCCGAACGGCCGAAGCGACGTCTGGCTCCGCTCGCGCAGACCGGCGCGGCGACTTTCGCGTGTCCAACGACAAGGGTGGGGCGGATGATCCGTCGGCAGGCCGCGAAAACATCGGGCCGTTCATCCGGCGCCTAGCGCAGCTTCAGGAACGACGGATCGCGGAACGGATCGCCGGCGCGCATCCGCTGGTGGAAGCCGCGGATCGGCGGTCCGGCCCCGCCCTCGCGCGGATCGTAGACTGCGCCTTCCCCGAAGAAGCGCAGGGTCAGCGTCCGCCGCCGCGTGCCGGCATGCGTCGCCGCGCCGCCGTGCAGGACCGCGGGATGGAAGACGATCAGGTCGCCGGGCCGCACCGCCCACGCGACGATGTCCCAGGCCGCGCGCTGCGCCTCGATGTCCGGTAGCCGGGGCAGGCTGGAGCCCGGATGCAGCGGCGCGGTGTCATCGCCCAGCTTGAAGCTCGATCCGTTGTAGAGCGCGCCGCGATGCGACCCGCGTACGAACTCCAGCGAATCCGCCTGCGCCACGGCGTCGAAGGAGATCCAGACCACCGCCAGGCGGTCTCCGGCGATCGCCAGGTAGGAAGAATCCTGGTGCCAGGGCGTGCGCCGCGCCTCGCCGCCTTCCTTGAGGAACACCTGTTCGTAGAAGAACCAGACGTCGGGGGCGTCCCACAGCTTCGCCACATGGGCCGGGATCGGCGAGGCCTCGAGCATCGCGCGATAGCCGGTGAGCGCGTCGGGATTGAACAGGTCGTTGTAGAAGGTCGCCTCGGTGGCCTGGCGGACCTTGGATGCGCCGGGGCCAGGATGGGCGAGGCTCCAGTCGTAGGCGGCCTGGGCCTGCGCCAGCTGGGCGGGGTCGAGGGCGGCCGGCAGCTTCACCACCCCGTCGCGGGCGAAGGCCTCGCGCAGCGCGGGCCAGTCGAGGTCGGCCGCGGCGGTCATGCGAGCAGGATCTCCAGCGCCTGGCGGGCAAGCGCGGGCGCGCCGTTTTCCGCCGGTCGGTCGCTGGCGGCGTTGCCGCCCAGGACGCGCCGGTAGACGCCCTGGGAGATCGAGGCGAGGCGGAAGATCCCGAAGGCCATGTAGAAGGCCCAGTCCTCGATCCCAGGCCGCCCCGTGCGGCGGCAGTAGGCGGCCACATATTGGGCTTCCGTCGGGATGCCGCTGCTGGCGAAATCGACGCCGTCCAGGGTGCCCCAGGACGGCGAGTGCGAGCGCCACATGAAGCCGTTGTAGGCGATGTCGGCCAGCGGGTGGCCGATGGTCGAGAGCTCCCAGTCGAGCACCGCGATCAGCTTCGGCTCGGTCGGATGGAACATCACGTTCTCCAGCCGGTAGTCGCCATGCGCGATGGAGACCGACTGATCGGACGGAATCCGGCCGGGCAGTTTCTCGATCAGCGCCTCCATCTCCGGGACCGCTTGCGTCTCCGCGTCGCGGTACTGGCGCGTCCAGCGGGCCACCTGGCGCTCGAAGTAGTTGCCGGGCCGGCCGTAGTCGCCGAGCCCGATGGCGGCGAAGTCGACCTGATGCAGCCTGGCCAGTGTGGCGTTCAACTGGTCGTAGACCGCCGCGCGCTCGGCCGGCGCCAGGTCCGGCAGCGCCGCGTCGCGGAAGATCCGGCCCTCCAGGTAGTCCATGACGTAGAAGGCCGTGCCGATCACCTCGGCGTCCTCGCACAGGGCGCGCATGTGCGGCACGGGCACGTGGCCCTCAAGCGCCTTCATCACCCGATATTCGCGGTCCACCTGGTGGGCGCTGGAGAGCAGCGGGCCGGGCGGCTTCTTGCGCAGCACGTAGCGCTTCGGGCCGTCGGCGGCCTCGGTCGTGAGCAGGAACGTCGGATTGGAGGCCCCGCCCTGGAACTGGCGGATCTGCAGATGGTCGCCGAACCCCTCGATCCGCGGGACCAGCCAGGCGGCGAGCCGCGCTTCGTCGAAACGATGCGCCGGCGCGACCGCGCGGACCGGGAGCTCGGACTGGGCCATCACAGGGCCAAGGTGAAGCCGCCGTTCACCGGGTAGGTCTGGCCGGTGATCCAGGAGCTGGCGTCGGAAGCCAGGAACAGCACCATATTGGCGATGTCGGTGGGCTCGCCCGGGCGACGGATGATGTAGCGCTCGAACTGCCGCTTCATCCGCTCCGGATCGGAGAACATGCGCACCGTGGCCGGCGTGCGGGTGGCGGCGATGGCCACGGAATTGGCGGTGATCCCGTGGCGGCCGAGCGTGCGCGCCGCGCCGCGGGTGAAGCCGGCGGCTCCCGCCTTGGCGCCGCCATAGACCTCCATGCCGCTGTCGCCGTAGCGACCGGCGTCGGAGATGATGGTGACGATCCGCCCCGCCGCCTGGCGGGCGATCATGCCGGGGATCACCGCGCTCACGCAGTTGATCACCCCATAGAGGTTGACCCCGATGGCGGCGTTCCAGACCTCCGGCCCGGTCTCCCAGAAGGGCTTCGCCGCCTCGGCGGGCGGGTTGGCGCCCAGGTTGCCGGCGTTGTTCACCAGCACGCCGATGGGCCCGAGCTCGGCGGCGGTCTTGGCGACCATGGCCTTGACGGCCTCGAAGTCCGAGACGTCGGCCTGCACCGCGATCGCCTTGCCGCCCTCGGCGCGGATCTCCTCGGCCACGGCCTCGGCGCGGTCGAGGTGATAGTCGTTCACCGCCACGCCGCCGCAATCGTGGGCCGCCAGATGCAGGGCGACCTGGCGCCCGACGCCTTGGCCCGCGCCGCTCACCAGGGCCACACGGCCGCCCAGGCTCAGGATATCGTCCATCGTCTACTCCCCGTTCTCTTGTTGGGGCCAACCTAGACGCCTGACGTGACGGCGCCCAAGGCCGTCGCTAGCCTGCGGTCCAAGAGGGGCATTTCGAATCCATGCGCGCCATCCTGATCTCCGGTCTGATCGCCCTTGCGCCGCTCGCCGCGCGCTCGGCGCCAGACGACCCGCACGTCCGTGCTCTGGCGGCAGGCTATAAGGCGGCGTTCCTCTGCAGCGGGTTGTTCGACGCCCACCAGACCGAGGCCCAGGTGGCGGCCGACGACCTGGAGGGGATCTATCCCGAGTACCAGGCGCTGGTGCGCGAGCTTCCCGCGAAGGTGGACCGGACGGCCCATACGGTCAGCGTCGCCTTCGATGCCAAGCTGCCGTCGCGCCGCTCGGCCTGGCGGCCGGGCCTGGGCTGCAGCACCCTGCCGATCGGCGCGGGGCCGGAGGTGATCGCCCGGCTGCCGCGCCTCGCGGTCAAGCCGCCGCCCGGCGATCCCGACGCCCGCCCCTGGCCGGACGGCGACCGGGATGCGACCGCGCCGGCTCCGCCGGGCCTCGCGGCCGCCGTGGCGCGGGTCTTCGATCCGGCGACCACGCCCGGGGG
>JAQGIX010000235.1 GCA_028290925.1 Phenylobacterium sp.
CCGCCCCGGTGAAGACCGCGCCGCCGGCCGCGCCGCTGCGCTACGCCGCGGCCGACCCGGATCCTGACCAGGTCCGCCGCGCCTGGCGCGATGTGCGACGGACCTACGGCGACGGCGGCCCGGAGGCCCTGGTCCGCGGCTCGCAGGCCTGCGCCCAGGGCGTGCCCGCCGATCCGCGGTCGCTGGACTACTGCCTGGCCTACGACATCTACGCCTCCGCGGTGGCGACGGACCGCGGCCAGGCCGATTGGTTCGGCGACGCGGGCGACCGCGGGCTGGCGCTGGCCCGCACGGCGCTGCCGGAAGGCCTCGACGCGCCCAATCGCATCGCCCAGGTCGCCGCGCTCACCCGGGCGGTGCTGCCGAAGGTCCAGCCGGCGAGGGCGAAGCCGTCGGTGGTGCGCGCCGTCCGGCGCCACGTCCACGCCAGGCCGTATGTGGCGAAGGCGAAACATGCGCACAGGCTCGGCCACCCCACGCCCAAGCTGCTTAAGGCCAGCCTGCATCGGCGGCCCCATGCGCCGAAGCGGGCGGCGCCCTCCGCCGACCAGCGCGAGATGGCCCGCGACGCCGATTCGCAAGGGCCCGACCCCTTCCTGGACCGCCCCCAGACGGGGGAGTTCTACGACCCGCCGCATTGAAACCCGCCGGTTAAGCTCTTGGTGACCGAAGCACCCCGCAACTCGGCCTCACCCATGAGACTGATTTCAAACGGCCCAATGCGCGCGAAAGCTTCCCATCTGCGGTTCGACCACGGCGCCGCCTTGCGCGTGCCGCCGCCGGGCGATTCGAAGAACTGGCGGACGCTGTGGATGTGGCTGGGCGACGACGCCTGCTCGGTGGCCGAGGCGGCTGCCGTCCAGGTGTTGACGCCGGAGGGTCCGGTGGTGGCCCACAGCGGCGACTGGATCGTGCTCTCGGTGAGCGGCGACTTCCACGTCGCCCACGCCGTCCGCACCTGCGACGCCTGACACCCGCTTCCGAAGAGCCGCGTTCGGCGGCCTTGCAACCGGACCGCGAACGTGGCCAGATTCCACGCCTACAATGCGAATTCGGGGAGGAAACCCATGCGCATGCATCTCGCAGCTGCCGGTCTCGTGGCCTGCTTCGGCCTTTCAGCCTGTCAGCAGTCCCACAGCGACGCCCAGGTGGCGGCGCCGGCGCCGAAGAAGGACCTCGGCCGCGCCCAGGTCATGTACCAGGGCCAGGAGTCGATCGTTAAGGTCGACACCGCCGTGGTCGAGCCCGGCCGGACGCCCGACAGCCTGATCCTGAAGGCGACCGGCGACACCTCCGGCCCCGGCTACACCGACGCCACCTTCCTGCCGCGGATCTATCCCGGCCCGCCGGCGGACGGCATCTACGAGGTCGACGTGGTGGCCACCAAGCCGGCCGGCGCCATGGTCGCGCAGCCGACGCCGATCGAGGTGAAGGGCGACTGGTCGCACTATCCGCAGGCGCACCTGACGGCGGTCCGCTTCATGGCCAAGGGCAACCAGCTCACCGCCCCGGTCCCGGCGCCCAAGTAGCCAGCCGCCGCCGGCAAGGTGGCGACATCCATTGCTCATCAATAGATAAGGCTTAAAGGGAGCCCCCGCGGACGCTCGTCCGCGGGGGATTTCCCGTCGAGGCGCATGGATGGCTGAGAAGGCCGCGTTCTACTCGATCCACCGGCACGGCTTCGTGCGGGTCGCCGTCTGCGCGCCCCGGGTGATGACCGCCGATCCGGCCGGCAACGTGGTCGAGACCCTGGCGCTGGCCCGCGAGGGCGACGCGGCGGCCTGCGACCTGATGCTGTTCCCCGAACTCGGTGTCTCCTCCTACGCCGAGGACGACCTGCACCTGCAGGACGCCATCCTGGAGCGGGTGGAGCAGGGCCTGGGCGAGATCGCCGAAGCCTCCGCCAAGCTGAAGTCCGTGCTGGTGGTGGGCGCGCCGGTGCGGCGCAACGGCCGGCTCTACAACTGCGCCGTCGCCATCGCCCGCGGGCGGATCCTCGGCGTGGTCCCCAAGAGCTTCCTGCCCAACTACCGGGAATATTACGAGAAGCGCTGGTTCGCGCCCGGCGTCGGCCTCACCGGGCTGGAGGTCACCCTGGCCGGCCAGACCGCCCCGTTCGGCGTCGACCTGGTGTTCGAGGCGTCCGACCTGGCGGACTTCATCTTCCACCTGGAGATCTGCGAGGATTTCTGGGCCGCGACGCCGCCCTCGACCCAGGGCGCGCTGGCCGGCGCCCTGATCCTCTGCAACCTCTCGGCCTCCAACATCGTGGTCGGCAAGGCCGACGAACGGGCCATGCTTTGCGCCTCGCAGTCGGTGCGCTGCCAGGCGGCCTATCTCTACGCCGCCGCCGGGCCCGGCGAGAGCACCACCGACGTCGCCTGGGACGGCCAGGGCAGCGTCCATGAGCTGGGCGCGCTGCTGGCCGAGACCGAGCGCTTCCCCATGAAGCCGCAGTTCGCCATGGCCGACGTGGATGTGGAGCGTCTTCGGCTCGAGCGGCTGCGCACGCCGACCTTCAACGACGCGGCGGCGGCCTCCGGCCACCCGGAGATGCGCTTCCGCCGGGTGCGCTTCGAGCACAAGCCGCACATGGCCGACGTCGGCCTGATCCGCCCGATCGACCGCTTCCCCTTCGTGCCCAACGATCCCGCCCGGCTCGACCAGGACTGCTACGAGGCCTTCAACTTGGAGGTCCAGGGCCTGGTGCGGCGGCTGCAGCACACC
>JAQGIX010000430.1 GCA_028290925.1 Phenylobacterium sp.
ATCAACGACATCCTCGACCTGTCGAAGATCGAATCCGGCACGGTCACGTTGGACATCGGCGAGATGTCCTTCGCCAGCCTCCGCGACCACGTCGACCGGACCTTCTCGCAGGTGGCGGCCGACAAGAAGCTCGACTTCGTCGTCGACCTCGATCCGGCCCTGCCGCGCTCGATGTACACCGACGACAAGCGCCTGCAGCAGATCATCAAGAACCTGCTGTCCAACGCCTTCAAGTTCACGGAAAAGGGCCATGTGAAGCTGAAAGTCGAGCGGGCGTCCTCAGGCTGGAACGCCATCAACGACCATCTCAACACGGCGGGTCAGGTGCTGGCTTTCATGGTGGAGGACACCGGCATCGGCATCGCCGATGATAAGCAGCGGATCATCTTCGAGTCCTTCCAGCAGGCCGACGGCACCACCAGCCGCAAGTACGGCGGCACGGGCCTTGGCCTCTCGATCAGCCGCGCGATCACCCAGCAGCTCGGCGGCGAGCTGAAGGTGACGTCGATCCCCGGCAAGGGCTCGACGTTCATCCTCTACCTGCCGCTGAACTTCAGCCCGGCCCAGGCGCCGAGCGCCGCGGCCCGCGTCGCGGCGGCGGCCATGTCGCGGCCGATGCTGCTGCCCTCGGCCTTCTCCGAGGAGCCGGTCGAAGCCGTGGCCGACGATCGCGACAGCGTCGCCTCGACCGATTCGGTGGTGCTGATCGTGGAGGACGATCCGCGCTTCGCCTCGATCCTGCTCAGCCTGGTCCGCGAAAGCGGCTTCAAGGGCGTGGTGACCGGCGAAGGCTCGGCGGCGCCGTCGCTGGCGCGCCGCTTCGGGCCTGACGCGATCATGCTGGACATCGGCCTGCCGGACATGGACGGCCTGGCGCTGCTGGACCTCCTGAAGCGCACGCCCGAGACGCGGCACATCCCGGTGCATGTCATTTCGGCCGACGACCAGAAGGGCCTCGGCCTCTCGATGGGCGCCTTTGGTTTCACCCACAAGCCGGTGGAGCGCGAGGTGGTGGTCTCGACGCTGCAAGGCGTGAAGAGCTTCGTCGACAAGGCCGACCGGCGCATCGTGCTGGTGGGCGAAGAGGGCGAGGCGGCCGACACCCTGCGGCAATGCTTCACCGAGGTGGAGCTGGCCTCCAGCCTGGAAGAGGTCCTGGCCCGCCCGGCGGCGGAGCGTCCCGACGGGCTGATGATCGAGGCCTCCGTGGCCAGCGCAGCCCATATCGTCGAGCTGCTGAAGCAGGCCGAAGGCCGCTCCACGCCGGCTGTGGTCTATGCCCCCGACGTCGAGCCGGAGGATGACCGGCGGCTGCGGTTGGCGGTGTTCGGCGGCCTCATCCGGCTGGCGCGCACGCCCGACCAGCTGGTCGATCAGGCGAGCCTCCTGCTGCATGAGCCGCTGGAACGCATGTCGGCTCCGGCCAAAGCCAAGCTCAGCCAGAGCAAGCTGGACGATCCGGTGCTCGCCGGCCGCAAGATCGTGGTCATCGACGACGACATCCGGAACATCTTCTCGCTGGCCTCGGCCCTCGAGGAGTACGGCGTCGAGCTGAGCTACGCCGAAAGTGGCCGCGCGGGCCTGGAGGTCCTCGACGCCCAGCCGGACGTGGACGTGGTGCTGGTGGACATCATGATGCCCGACATGGACGGTTACGAGACGATCCGCGAGATCCGATCGCGCCCCAGTACGATCGATTTGCCGATCGTCGCGGTGACCGCCAAGGCCATGAAGGGGGACCGGCAGAAATGCATTCAGGCCGGCGCCTCGGACTACGTCTCCAAGCCGGTCGACATCGACCACCTGGTCTCGGTGCTGAGAGTCTCGATCCAACGGGCCGACGCCATGCGGCTGGCCACCGACACGGTCGTCGCCCTGATCCCGCAAGCGAGCTGACGTGACCCGAGCCGCCAAGGCCAGTTCCCTGCCGTCCTGGCGGGCGGAGCCTCCCGCTCCACCCGACCTGGACAGGCCGATTATCGCCCGGATCCTGATCGTTGACGATGACGAGCGGAACGCCTTCGCCGCCGTCCAGGCGTTGGAGGAGCTGGGCCATGAACTGGTGACCGCCAAGTCCGGCGAGGAGGCGCTCAAGCGCCTGCTCACCGAGGAATTCGCGGTCATCCTGCTCGACCTGCACATGCCGGGCATGGACGGCTACGAGACGGCTGAGTTCATCCGCTCGCGCAAGCGAACCGCGCGGACGCCGATCGTCTTCCTGACCGCGATCTTCCGCGACGAGGCGCACGTCTTCCAGGCCTACTCGGCCGGGGCCGTGGACGTGGTCTTCAAGCCCGTGGACCCCTTCATCCTGAAGTCCAAGGTGCAGGTGCTGGTCGACCTCTACATGCGGACCGAAGAGGTGAAACTGCAGGCGGCCTACCAGCAGTGGCTGCTGGACGAGCACGACCGGGTCAAGGCCGAAAAGGCGCAGGCCGAGCGGGCGCTTCGGATCACCGAGGCCCGGCAGGAGGCGATCCTCAAGACCCTGCCGATCGTCATCCACTCCCGCAGGATCGAGCCGCCGTTCGCGCCGCTGTTCGTGTCCGATGCGGTGGAGGACATCACCGGCTTCCCGGCCTCGCGGTTTGTGGACGACCCAACGTTCGGTTCCAGCCGCATCCATCCGGACGACCTGCAGATGGTCGTCGACCGGGTCTCCAACACCGCCCGCATCGGCCACTACAGCGTCGAGTTCCGCTGGCTCTGCGCCGACGGCCAATACCGCATCCTGCAGGACCAGGGCGTGCTGGCCCCCAGCGAGGACGGCGAGGCCCGGGAGATTTTCGGCGTGATCCTTGACGCCACCGATCGCAAGCAGCTCGAGGAGCAGTTGGCGCAGGCTCGGAAGATGGAGGCCGTGGGCCAGCTCACCGGCGGCGTTGCGCACGACTTCAACAACCTGCTCACCGTGGTGCTCGGCAACATCGACATGCTGGGCCGCAAGACCGAGGACGAGGCCCGCCGCGCCCGCCGCATCGACGCCATCCGCCAGGCCACCGAACGCGGCCGCGATCTCACCCGCCAGCTGCTCGCCTTTTCGCGGCGCCAGCACCTCTCGCCGGTCAGCCTCGACGTCAACGCCCTGATTGCCGATTTCACCCCGCTGATCCGCCAGGCGGTCGGCGAGGCGGTGACGCTGGAGGTCAAGCTGGCCGACCAGTCGCTCTGCGCCCACGTCGATCCGACCCAGTTGGAGACGGCCCTGCTCAATCTGGCGGTGAACTCGCGCGACGCCATGCCGAACGGCGGGGTGCTATCCATCACCACCTCGGGCGAGACGGACGCCGGCGGAGACCGCGTGGTCATCGAGGTGGGCGACACCGGGGTCGGCATGTCGGCGGAGGTGCGGGAGCGGGTGTTCGAGCCCTTCTTCACCACGAAGGAAGTCGGCAAGGGCTCCGGTCTCGGCCTATCCCAGGTCTACGGTTTCGTGCGCCAATCCGAGGGTGAGGTCCGCCTGGACACCGCCCCGGACCAGGGCACCCGCTTCCAGCTCCGCCTGCCCGCCTCCGATGCGCCGGCAGAGGTGGTGCGGGCTGAAGAGCCGCCCCCGGAGGTGCAGGGCGGAACCGAGCGCATCCTTCTGGTGGAGGACGATCCGACCGTGCTCGCGCTCACCCTCGATATGCTGATCGGCCTTGGCTACGCCGCCACGACCGCCACCCATGCCGCCGAGGCGCTCGAGATCATCCGCTCCGACGCGCCGATCGATCTGCTGTTCACCGACGTGGTGATGCCGGGCGGGATCAGCGGCGTCGAGCTCGCCCGCACCGCCCGCGGCCTCCGGCCCGGATTGCCGGTGCTGTTGACCTCCGGCTTCATGGGCGAGGGCGCCGTGCTGGAGACCGCCGAGTTCCCGCTGCTGGACAAGCCCTATGAGACGGCGGCCCTAGCGGCGAAGCTGCGCAAGGTCCTGGACCGGCCGGCCCGCCGCACGCGCCGCTCGCCGGAAGCCAAGGCGCGGGCCAAGGCGGACGAAACGTCCACCATCGCCGCGGCGGAATAAGCCGGGCCGTCAGGGGTTCCGCAGGGTGAAGGCCGTCACCGCGACTTCATAGCTCACGGAATCGCCCGGCTTGAGGCGCACCATTCCGGTGTCCAGGTCCTTCGGCCACGCGGGTCCGAACGGATCGGCGAGGTTGAATTGCGGCTCCACCACGACGAAGGCCTGGTCGGGCGGCGCATAGACCTGCATCGCCTGCACGGCGGGTGATGGCGAGGCGATCCTCAGGCCCAGCCCCGCGGCGGGATCGCCGATCTCCACGACCGCCTCGCCGCCCTCGCGCCGCAGCCCCGTGAAGCAGTCGTCGAGGTAGAGATCGCCAAGCGCCCGGCCGTCGGCTCCGCCGAAATCGTACGCCGAGCCGGCGGTGGCCGGCAGCCGGCCGGTCGGCAGCACCTCGTCGTAGTCGTTCACCTCGACCCGTTGGTCGGCGGGTAGCCGCAGGCGGGCTTGGCGCCGCTCGCCGCTGGGCAGGGCGAAATACGGATGCCAGCCGATGCCAATCGGTACGGTCTCGGCTCCGGCGTTCCAGGCTTCGACCTTCAGGCGCAGCGCCCCGGCCGCCAGCCGCCAGGTGAACTCCAGCCGCGTCGAGCCCGGCCAGCGGCCCGCAAAATCCCCGGCGTCCAACCGACCCACCACCCGGTCCGGCGTGGGCTGCTCGAAGGCCACGGCCGCATCGAGGATCAGGCCGTGCATGGCGTACTGCTCGGCGCCGGGCGCCTTGCCGCCCCAGTTGCGCGGCAGGCGCACCGTGCGGCCGTCCACGGTCGTCTCGATCTCGCGCGAGCCGCTCAGGGCCCGGCCGCGGATGCGGTTGGCGTAGGGCGCCAGGATCGCCCCGCCGAAGCTGAAGGACTTGTCGCCCGCGAAGTCGTCCGGCCCGCCGTTCAGCGCTTTGGATGCGGCCTCGACGGCGGGCGCGTGGATCGCCTCGACGACGCGGCCCGAGGGCAGGCGGAGCTTCGCCTGCAGCAGCATCATGCCGCGGCCAGGCAGCACCTGGGCTTCCAGAAAGGCCGGCCCTTCGGCCGGGGCGTCCTGCGCCAGCAGGGAGACGATGGGCGCGCCGCCGATGCGCAGGTCCGCGGTCATCGGCTGGAGGAAGCCTGGCCCTTCTCGTCGTCGCCGAGCTCCACGGCCCGCAGGTGACGCGCCGCAGCGCGCTGCCGCTGCGCTGCGGGATCATCGTGCTCGGAGGGTGGCACGATCGGTACGCTCAGGCACACGCTCTGGGTCGGCAGCACCGCGTTCCAGTCGGCGATCAGCTGCCTGTAGCTCATGCCCACCGGCCGGATCTCGCGGTTCAGGTCATAGAGACCCACCGGGTGGACGTGGTTGTTCTTCTCGCGAAGGGCGATGTCCCAATCCATCTGGTCGGTCAGCGAGTACCAGGTGAAGCCCACGGTCGGGACGCCGTCGTTGCGCACCCGCAGCACGTTGGCCCATTCCTTCCACAGCCAGTTCACCGCCTCGTCGCCGTTGGGTCCTTCGGCGATGTTGGTCTCGGTGTGCATCACCGGCAGCTTGTAGCGGTCGTAGTACTGCCGGGTGATCTCCGAGTAGCCGAAGATCTCGCCCGAGGCCCGGCTCACGCCGTTCGCGTCCACGCGGTGCTCGTTGGTCCAGTAGTAGTCGTTGCCCAAGATGCAGTGATGGGCCAGCGAGTTGCCGAGGAAGAAGTGGTACTCGTCCCGGCTCATGCCGTTGTCCATCAGGTACTCGTACATCTCCGAGTCGACCCGATGGCCGTAGTTGAGGTCGAGGGACAGGAAGCGCTTGGAGTTCTCGATCTCGGCCGGCTTGATCGCCGCCGGGTTCTCGGCGTGGAAATACTCCGACGATTCCGACTGGATGAAGATCGCGTCCGCCCGGACCTTCAGGATCTCCTGCATGGCCAGCACATTGGCCTTCACGATGTTCTTGAGCGCGGTGACGAAGGTCAGGTCCGTCGTGCCCTCCTCGTTCCACCAGCCGAACTTGGCGGAGAACTGGGCACAGATGAACATCTCGTTGACCGGGGTGTAGAGCTGCACCCACGGGAATCGGCGGGCGAAGGCCGCCGCATAGCGGGCGAACAGCTCGGGGAAATCCGGGTTCTGGAAGTCGCCCATCCAGTCCGGAACCCCGAAATGGCAGAGTTCGACGATCGGCACGATGTCGCGTCGCCGCAGCTCCGCGAAGGTGACGTCGGCGAACTCCCAATCGAACTTGTCCGCGCCCACCAGGCTGGTGTGCAGCGGCGGGCCATAGCGCAGGAAGCGCAGGCCCAGCTCCTCGACCAGGTCGAAATCCTTACGCCAGTGACGGTAGTGGCCGCAGGACTCCATCTGGTCCACGCGGACGCGGCCATCCTTGATCCTGGGGATGCTGTTCTCGATCCCCGTGGCGAACATGAAAGCGGAGATAGCGGGTCCTCCGACAAGCCCCTTGCGCCTCGAGGCGCCCCTGCGGGCTTAAAACTCCGGGGCGTGCCCGTGGTTCACTGATGATAGGCCCGGACGTGCGGGCGGCGAAGGGCGCCTATTCGGCGGCCTGGGCGAAGGTCTGTCCGTTGATCCTGCGGCAGCGGTCGAGCA
>JAQGIX010000029.1 GCA_028290925.1 Phenylobacterium sp.
GTCCACGATGTGACGATCCTCGACGGCGCGCTCGCGCCGGGCGCCCGCGTGCGCTTGGCTGTCGACCCCGAGCGCCGCGCCGCCACCCGATCCAACCACTCCGCCACCCACCTGCTGCTCGCCGCCCTGCGTCACGTCCTGGGCCCCCACGTCGCCCAGAAGGGCCAGATGGTCGACGGCGAGCGCATCCGCTTCGACTTCAGCCACGGCCAGCCGCTGACCCCGGACGAGATCGACCGCAGCGAGGCCGAGGTGAACGCGGTGGTGCGCCAGAACCTGCCGGCCGAAACCCAGCTGATGGCCCCGCAGCAGGCCATCGAGGCCGGCGCCATGGCCCTGTTCGGCGAAAAGTACGGCGACACCGTGCGGGTGCTGACGCTGGGCAGGCCGCTGGACGGCGGGGAGGGCGCCTATTCCGTCGAGCTCTGCGGCGGCACCCACGTGGCCCGCACCGGCGACATCGCCCTGTTCAAGATCGTCTCCGAGCAGGGCATCGCCGCGGGCGTGCGGCGCATCGAGGCGCTAACCGGCGAAAGCGCCCGCCGCTGGCTCCTCGAGCAGGCCCACGTCGCCAAGGCGCTGGCCGACCAGTTCAAGGTCCCGGTGAGCGAGATCGCCGCCCGCGTCGAGGCGCTGGAGGCCCAGCGCCGCAAGCTCGAGAAGGACCTCGCCGAGGCCAAGCGCCAACTGGCCATGGGCGGCGGGGGCGGCGCGCCTCCGGCCGGACCGGAGGAGATCGGCGGCGTGCAGGTGCTGGCCAGAGTCATGGAAGGCGTCGGCGGCAAGGACCTGCGGCCCATCGCCGAGGAATTCAAGAAGCAGTTGCCGGACGGCGTCATCCTGCTGATCGGCTCGGCCGACGGCAAGGCCGCGGTGACCGTGGCGGTCACCGGGGCGGCCCAGGCGAGCAACAACGCCGTCGAGATCGCCAAGGCGGCCGTCCAGGCGATGGGCGGCCAGGGCGCCGGCGGCCGTCCGGATTTCGCCCAGGGCGGCGCGCCGGATGGATCCCAGGCCGCTAAGGGGCTTGAGGCCGCCAAGCAGCTCATCAAGGCCTAGCGGCTCCCGCGCGGACAGGCCCGCGGCGCTTGACAATCGCCCGGCCTCATGTTCTCGTTATGTTCATGAGCAGCCATTACAAGATGATCCGTCAGCTCGGCCAGCTCGCCGACCTCGGTTTCGAACTGGCGGGGAAGCTTCAGCGCGACGCGCGCGCCGCCGAGACGCCGCGAACCAAGGCCGACCTGGCGCTGGCCTTCACCGCCGTCGCCGACGAGGTGCGCCGCGCCATCGCCCTGGAGGCGAGGCTGGTCCGGGAGTGGCGCGAAGCCGACGCCGCCGCCGGCGTGACGCCGCGCCCGCGCGCCCGCTATCGCCGCGCGGAGCCCAAGCCCGAGGCCGCCGCGCCGGTCGTCGTCCCGCCGGACACCATCAAGCACTGAAGCCACAAACCGCTCATCCCGGCGAAGGCCGGGACCCAGATGGAATAGCTCAGGGGCGGTCTCTGTCAGCGCTCCGCAATCCAGTCAGCCACTCCGCCAACAGATCTGGGTCCCGGCCTTCGCCGGGATGAGCGGTGGAAATTGGCTGAGGCGCTGGAATGGCGGCTCGCGATTTGAGCCCGGCCCTCAGGCGACGGCCAGCGCCTTCTCCAGGTTCACGGCCACCTTGTCGATGAAGCCCTCGGTGGTGAGCCAGCCCTGGGTGTCGCCGACCAGCAGGGCCAGGTCCTTGGTCATCGAGCCGCTCTCGACGGTGGCTACGCAGACCTGCTCTAGGGTCTTGGCGAAGTGGTCGAGCTCGGCGTTGCCGTCGAGCTTGGCCCGGTGCTCCAACCCGCGCGTCCAGGCGAAGATCGAGGCGATGGAGTTGGTCGAGGTGCTCTCGCCGCGCTGATGCTGGCGGAAGTGGCGGGTGACCGTGCCGTGGGCGGCCTCGGCCTCCATGATCTTGCCGTCGGGCGTGACCAGGACCGAGGTCATCAGGCCGAGCGAGCCGAAGCCCTGGGCCACCGAATCCGACTGCACGTCGCCGTCGTAGTTCTTGCAGGCCCAGAGGAAGTCGCCGGACCACTTCAGCGCCGAGGCCACCATGTCGTCGATCAGCCGGTGCTCGTAGACGATCCCGGCCGCCTTGAATTTGTCGGCGTACTCGGCCTCGTAGACCTCGGCGAAGATGTCCTTGAACCGCCCGTCATAGGCCTTGAGGATGGTGTTCTTGGTCGACAGATAGACCGGGAAGCCGCGCGCCAGGCCGTAGTTCAGGCAGGCGTGGGCGAAGTCGCGGATCGAGGCGTCGAGGTTGTACATGCCCATCGCCACGCCGGCGGCCGGGAAGTCGAACACATCGAAGTCCAGTTTCTCGCCGTTCTCGCCGACCCAGCTCATCGTCAGCTTGCCCGCACCCGGCACCTTGAAGTCGGTGGCGCGGTACTGGTCGCCATAGGCGTGGCGGCCGATGATGATCGGCTTGGTCCACCCCGGGATCAGCCGCGGCACGTTGCGGCAGATGATCGGCTCGCGGAAGACCACGCCGTCCAGGATGTTGCGGATCGTGCCGTTCGGCGACTTCCACATCTTCTTGAGGCCGAACTCCTTCACCCGCGCCTCGTCGGGGGTGATGGTCGCGCACTTGATGCCCACGCCGACCCGCTTGATCGCCTCGGCCGCCTCCACCGTCACCTCGTCGTCAGTGGCGTCGCGGTTCTCCATGCCCAGGTCGTAGTACTCGATCGGCAGATCGAGGAACGGGAAGATCAGCTTGTCCTTGATCAGCTTCCAGATGATGCGGGTCATCTCGTCCCCGTCGAGATCGACGACGGGGTTGGCGACTTTGATCTTGGCCATGAGAGGCGCTCGCTCCTGGGCGAATTTTCGGTTGCGGGCCGTATAGCGGTCGCGGGCGCGCACGCAAAGGCTCCGCGCTGCGACTTTGCGGATCAGACGCCTCAAGCCGCTCGCCGCCGTTGCCTTTCGCGGCCGGGCGCTGTCAAAACGCGGGCCATGGCCGATGTTCGCCCTCCCGCCGTCATCCTCAGCACGCCGCAGTTGCCCGAGAACATCGGAGCGGTGGCCCGCGTGATGGCCAACTTCGGCCTGTCGGACCTTCGGCTGGTCAATCCCAGGCATGGCTGGCCGCAGGAGCGGGCCTGGGCCTCGGCCTCGGGGGCCGACTGGCCGCTGAACGCCGCGCGCGTGTTCGAGACGGTGGGCGACGCCATCGCGGACCTGAGGCTGATCTATGCGACCACCGCCCGGCCGCGGGAGCTGCGCCTGCCGGTGATCACCCCGCGCGAGGCGGCGGCCAACCTGGCGCGGGCCTCGGCGGACGGCCAGCCGGTGGGCCTGCTGTTCGGCGGCGAGCGGGCGGGGCTGGAGACCGCCGACATCGCGCTATGCCAGGCGGTGGTGACCGTGCCGATCGATCCGCTGTTCAAGTCGCTGAACCTCGCCCAGGCGGTGGCGATCAACGCCTATGAGTGGCGCCTCACCGTGCTGGACACCCCGCCGCCAGCCTTCCGCGAAGGCGATCCGCCGGCCGACCGCGCGGCGATGCTGGGCTTCTTCGAGCAACTGGAGCGGGAGCTGGAGACCTCCGGCTTCTTCCATCCGCCGGAGAAGACCCCGGCCATGATCCAGAACCTTCGCGCGGCGTTCTCGCGCGCCCATTTCACTGACCAGGAGGTGCGCACCCTGCGCGGCGTGGTGACCGCCCTGTCGCGCGGGCGCGGTAAGGTGCTGGAGAAGCTGGCCCGCAAGCCCGAGAAGGACGACTGACGGACCAGCGAAGCGGCTGGCGAACCGGGCGGGCCTCGCCGAGTTAGGAGTCGAAGATGAGCGTCACGAACCGATCCCTCGCCGCCGGCGCGGCCCTGCTCCTGCTGGGCAGCTTGGCGCCGTCGCTGGCCGCCCCGCCGCAGCGCGACGCCGAGCGCGGCGTGCGCCGGTCTCTGATCCGGCTGAACCAGCTCCTGGCCAGCCGCGACCCGGCGATCGTCGAGGAGTTCGCCAAGGGTGAGGACACCCTGTTGGTGGGCTCAGCGGCGGGCGATCGGGCCCGCGGCCGCGCCGAGCTCGCGGCGCATTTCCGCAAGTACTTCGAGCGGCCGGAGACCCTGAGCTTCGCCTGGCGCGAAGTGGAGGTGGCGGTGCGCGGCGCCGTGGCCTGGCTGCACGCCGAGGGCGAGGTGGTGCTGCATGGCGACGAGGTCGACCGCCGCGAGCCCTACCGCCTGACCGGCGTCCTGGAGCTCTCCGGCGGCAAGTGGCTGTGGCGGCTGTTCCACGGCTCGCAGCCGGCCGGCTGACCTTGACTCCTCGGAGTGCGGACGGCATACACGCCGCCTTCCAGCCGCCGGGCCTGCCCGCGCGGCCGGGACTCTATACGGGTGATGCGAAGCCGCCGTTGAAATCGCGCCTCCACTTGCGGAAGCGCCGGCCCGCGTCGAGTAGACGAGACCCATATGTCCAAGCGCCATAGCGCCAAGTACAAGATCGACCGCCGGATGGGCGAAAACATCTGGGGTCGCCCGAAGTCCCCGGTCAATTCCCGGGCCTACG
>JAQGIX010000036.1 GCA_028290925.1 Phenylobacterium sp.
TCACCGAGGCCGACGCCCGCGGCGCGCTCGTCTTCGGCGCCGTCTGCCTGGTGGCCGGCTTTGGCCTCGCCGCCGGGCTGCACCTGCGGCCGGCGCGCCACCCGTCGCCGGTTTGACCCACCGGCACTTCTATGCGTTGAAGAGCCATGGCGCGGAACGCTCAGCAACCTGAGGCGGCCTCACGCCTGCCCCGCCGGCCGCCCCGCCAGGACCGCGGCGTGCAGACCTACGAGCGGCTGCTGGATGTCGCCGGCGAGCTGCTGGCCGAGGTCGGCATCGAGCGGATCTCCACCAACCAGATCTGCGCGCGCGCCGGCATGACGCCGCCGGCCCTCTATCGCTATTTCAACGACAAGTACGCGGTCCTAGAGGCGCTGGGCCGTCGGCTGATGGACCGCCAGAACGCCGTGCTCTTCGCCTGGCTGGACCGCCGCGCGCCGATGGGGATCGAGGCGCTCAGCGACGGCGTCGAGGAGCTGATGCGGGCGACCGCCGATGTCACCGCCGGCGAACCCGGCGCAATCTGGACCCTGCGGGCGCTGCGCGCGGTGCCGCAGCTGGCGCACGTGCGCATCGAGTCGCACCGGCTGGTCACCGACCGCATGGTCGAGGTCTACGGGCCGCTGGTCCCCGAGATACCGCGCGAGGTGCTCTGGCGCCGGCTGCGCATTTCCGTCGAGCTGGGCTTCGCCATCGACGAGATGCTCACCGAGGAACACCGGATCCCCCCTGACGACCTGTTCCGCGACGCCGCCCTGCTGTTGCAGAAGTCGCTCCTGCTATGAGGCCGGCGGGTCAGCCCGCCAGCCGCACCGCCCCGCGCCGCGCCGGCCGTTCCCAGCTGGCCGGCATCTCCGCCGGGCCGAACCGTCTCTCGATGTCCTTCTGCAGCGCGCGGGCCGCCATCAGGTGGCCGCGGAACAGGGTGTCCATGGCCCAGCCGATGACCGGGACGTCGGTCATCAGGCTGTTGGCGCCCAGGTAGAGGCCCATCCGCAGCAGGGTCGGCGTGGCGGCGCCCGCCTTGATCGCCTCATAGATCAACAATCCGCCCGCGCCGACGCTGTAGACGGTGTTCGCGCCCGGCACCCAGGCCAGCACGCCGTCCAGCCCGATGCCCCACGGCCCGATCGGGATCAGGTTGTCGCTCAGCCGGGCGATCCGTCCGGCCACCCGCCAGGATCGGTGCGCGCGCTCTCGTGTCACGTCCATGTCGTCTCTCCAACGGCGTCGGGGGTCCCTCGGTTCAGCAGATGGGGTGTCCGGTGGCCGGGCCGAGCTTGACCGTGGACCCGCCGCCTCATCCCCACAGCGCCGCGGGCGGCGGTTCGATCAGCGACCCCAGGATCGACAAGCCCGGCGCGCGGTCCCTGGCGAGCAGCAGCGGCCCGTCGAGGTCGGCCACCTCCGCGCCCTGGGCCAGGATCAGCGCCGGGGCGATCGAGAGCGAGGTGGCCACCATCGATCCCACCATCAGGCCCAGCCCCCGCGCCTTGACCTCGGCCGCCAGCGCCAGGGCCTCGGTGAGGCCGCCGGCCTTGTCGAGCTTGATGTTCACCAGGGCGTAGCGCCGCGCGCAGGCGTCCAGTTCCGCGCGGGTGTGCAGGCTCTCGTCGGCGCACAGCGGCACGGGACTGCGGAAGCCCTCCAGGGCGGCGTCCTCGGCGGCCGGCAGCGGCTGCTCCAGCAGCTTCACCTCCAGCCGGGCGAGCTCGGCGGTCACCCGCGCCAGGTCGGCCAGCTTCAGGCCCTCGTTGGCGTCGACGATCAGCCGCATGCGCGGGACCGCGGCCCGCACGGCGGCCACCGCGGCGACGTCGTCCGCCCGGCCGATCTTCAGCTTCAGCATCGGCCGCCGCGCATTGGCCCGCGCCGCCTCGGCCATCTCCGCAGGCTCGCCAAGGCTGATCGTGAAGCAGGTCTTCACCGGATCGAGACGCGCCCGGCCGGCGAGGTCCCAGGCCCGGCGGCCCGAATGCTTGGCCTCCAGGTCCCAGAGCGCGCAGTCCAGCGCATTGCGCGCCGCCCCGGGCGCCAGGGCGGCCTGCAGCGCCTCGCGGCTCAGGCCTGCCTCGATCGCCGCGCGCGCCGCCTCGATCTGCGCGACGACGCCGGCCACGGTCTCCCCGTAACGGGTGTAGGGCACGGCCTCGCCGCGGCCGCGATGCGGGCCCTCGGCGATCTCGGCGACCACGACTTCGGCCTCGGTCTTGGCCCCGCGGGCGATGACGAAGGCGGCCGCCAGCGGCCAGCGCTCGGCCCGGACCGAAAGGCCCCGCGCCACGGCCGGGCCCCTAGACCAGGTCCCCGGCGGCGGCGTCCAGCAGCAGGTAGAGACGCCCCGCGTCGTCGCCCAGCATGGTCGCCATCAGGAAGCCTTCCGGATCGCGCACGGCGGCGTCGGCGATCAGCGTCTGGTAGCGCCGCACATAGGTCAGCGCCTGGCGCTTGACGCCGGCGTCGGTGGCGAGGCGCCGCGCGATGCGGCGGGCGGCGGCCGGGGCCAGGCGCTTGACCACTTGGCGCGCGCCTTCGGCGTCGCCGGTCTGCACCGCCGCGGCGATCTCGTCGATGCGCGCTTTGGGCAGCAGCTTGGCGGGCTCCACGCCCATCCGGCCGAGCTCGGCGGCCAGCTGGTCCTGCAACCGCTCGCCCTCGGCTTCCGCGCCGTCGATGGAGGCCAGCAAATCCTTCCAGGTCCATTCGTCGCCGGCCTCGGCCGCGGTGGTCTCCGGCTCGGCCTGGGGCGGGCCCCCGGCCGCCTCGAACACCTGCGAGAACTCCGCGTCGGTGGCGGTGGGCGTCAGCTTCAGGCGGGGCCGCAGCCCGAGCTGCTCGGCGATCTCGGCGCCGGAGGCCTCGGGGGCCTCCCGCGGCGGCGCGGGCTCCATGATGTCCTCGAGCTCGAGGGCGTCGCCCAGCGCCTCGGCCGGCGCGGCC
>JAQGIX010000061.1 GCA_028290925.1 Phenylobacterium sp.
GGCAGGCCGTAGCCGGCGTTGTTGACCAGGGCGTCCACCACCCGGCCGTTGGCGGCCAGCTGGTCGAGGATCTGGGCGGCGGCGCCCGGCTCGGCGAGGTCGGCCGGCAGCGTCAGGGTCTCGACCCCGGAGCGCAGGCGGATCTCTTCGGCCAGCGTCTCCAGCCGGTCGCCGCGCCGGGCGGTGAGCGCCAGGTCATAGCCATGGCTCGCGAAGATCCGCGCGAACGCCGCCCCGATGCCTGCCGAGGCGCCCGTCACCAGCGCCAGCTTGCGATCCATTCCGTACTCCCCCGTCTCGATACGGAAACTAGGGCGTTGTCCTGCGCATTCAAAGGGCCGGCGCGGCGTGGCCCTGCAGGCTGCGCCGCATTACATTGAACAGGACGGGCTTTAGGTGTATCGCGCCGGCCGATTGACGGCATCGGGCCGCCCAAGGGAACCGCTCCGACGCGCGTTTCCGGAGAGAATGGATGGCTGATCCGGCCGCTGGCGTCATCGAGGCGCCGGACGAGACGCGTCACACCCCGCAGCACGAAAGCTTCTTCGCTCTGGCGCTGGGGTCGATGGGGGTGGTGTTCGGCGATATCGGGACAAGCCCCCTTTACGCCATGCGCGAGGCGCTGCGCCATTCGCGCGCCACGGTGAGCCCCGAAACCTCGGTGCTGGGGGTGGTCAGCCTGATCACCTGGGCGCTGATCCTCATCGTGACGGTGAAGTACGTGGTCTTCCTGATGCGGGCGGACAACAAGGGCGAGGGCGGCACCCTGGCGCTGATGGCGCTCGCCCAGCGGATCGTGCCGAAACGCTCCGGCCTGGTGCTGCTGCTCGGCATGCTGGGAGCGGCGCTGTTCTATGGCGACGGCATCATCACGCCGGCCGTATCGGTGCTGGCCGCCGTCGAAGGCGTCCGCGACGCGCCCGGGGCGCCGCACGGGGTGGCCGACCTGGTGCTGCCGATCTCCATCGGCATCCTGGTGGGGCTGTTCCTGGTGCAGTCGAAGGGGACGGCCAGCGTCGCCAAGTTCTTCGGCCCGATCACCGCGGTCTGGTTCGCGGTGCTGGCGGGGCTCGGCCTCTACCACATCAGCGAAGACCTCTCGATCTTCCGGGCGCTGTCGCCGCACTACGGCGTGATCTTCCTCTTGGACAACGGCTTCCTCGGCTTCGTGATCCTCGGCTCGGTGTTCCTGGCCGTGACCGGCGCCGAGGCGCTCTACGCCGACATGGGCCATTTCGGGAAGAACCCGATCCGGGCGGCCTGGCTGTTCCTCGTCCTGCCGGCCCTGCTGCTCACCTACCTGGGCCAGGGCGCGCTGGTGCTGCACCACCCGGCGGCGGCGGCCGATCCGTTCTACCGCATGATCCCGCACGCGATCTATTGGCCGGTGCTGCTCCTGGTCACGCTGGCCAGCATCATCGCCAGCCAGGCGGTGATCACCGGCGCCTTCTCCATGACCCAGCAGGCCGTGCAGCTCGGCCTCTTCCCGCGCATCGACATCCGCCGAACCTCGGAGACCCAGGCCGGGCAGATCTACGTGCCGCAGGTCAACACCTTCCTGATGATCGGCGTGGTGGTGCTGCTGGTGATGTTCCGCACCTCCTCCAACCTCGCCGCGGCCTACGGCATCGCGGTCACCGGGGCGATGTTCGTGGACAGCATGCTGTTCTTCGTGATCGTCCGCTGGATGTGGAAGCGGCCGGTCTGGCAGGCGGTCCTGGCCTCGGGCGGCTTCGCCATCCTCGACGTCACCTTCATCTCCTCGAACCTGCTGAAGATCCCGCAGGGCGCCTGGCTGCCGCTGGTGCTGGGCGCGGGCCTGGTGACCATCATGCTGACCTGGACCCGGGGCGCGCAGATCCTCACCGACAAGACCCGCCGCGACAGCGTGCCGCTCATCGAGCTCTCGGAGATCCTGCGGGCCCGTGCGCCCTACCGCGCGCCAGGGACGGCGATCTTCCTGACCTCGGATCCCGAGATGGCGCCGGTCGCCCTGATGCACAATCTCAAGCACAACAAGGTGCTGCACGAGAAGAACATCATCCTGACCCTGCACACCGCCGAGACGCCGCGCGTCTCCGAGAACCATCGGATACGGATCGAGCCGGTCAACGAGGACTTCAAGCGGATCATCGTCACCTACGGCTTCATGGAGAGCCCCAATGTGCCGCGCGCGCTGGCGCTCTGCCGCCGGCTCGGCCTGAAGTTCGACATCATGGCCACCAGCTTCTTCCTCGGCCGCCGCTCCGTGGTGCCCTCGGCCCAGTCCGGCATGCCGCTCTGGCAGGATAAGTTGTTCATCTTCCTGATGAAGAACGCCGCCAACCCCACCGACTTCTACAAGATCCCGCCCGGCCGCGTCGTGGAGATGGGCGCGCAGGTGACGGTGTAGCGTGGTGCTGGCTTACCTCGGCGACGCCCTGTGGGTCATCGCGCTCAGCATCATGTTCACGGCCTCGCGCCAGGCCTGGTCGCGCACCACGCCGGGCCAGAAGCTGCGCCTTCCGATCGGCGTGGTCGGCCGCACCCTGGCGCTTTGGGCCCTGCCGCTGGGCGCCTTCGCCTTTTCCCTCTGCCTGGCGCTGGAGGCCCGCGACCGGCCCTTCGACGGCGACGCCGCGGTGATCGTGTTTGGCGTACGCGCCGTCGCCGCCCCGTTGCTGGCGCTGTTGCATCTGCGCTGGCTGAAGGCCGCCCTCGAGCACGGCCCGGACGCTTAAGCCTTGAACGCCGGGCCGGTTGGCCCTTAAAGGCGCGCGACCTCTCCCTCTCCGACCTCAGGACCTCTGCGCGCCATGGCCGACAAGCCGATCAAGAAAGTCGTGCTCGCCTACTCCGGCGGCCTCGATAGCTCCACCATCGTCAAATGGTTGCAGGTCGAGCTGGGCGCCGAGGTGGTCACCTTCACCGCCGACCTGGGCCAGGGCGAGGAGCTGGAGCCGGCGCGCCAGAAGGCGCTGACGCTCGGCGTGAAGCCGGAGAACGTGTTCATCGAGGACGTCCGCGAGGAGTTCGTCCGCGACTACGTCTTCCCGATGTTCCGGGCCAACACCGTCTACGAGGGCCAGTACCTGCTGGGCACCTCCATCGCCCGGCCGCTGATCGCCAAGAAGCAGATCGAGATCGCCCGTAAGGTCGGGGCCGACGCGGTCTCCCACGGCTCCACCGGCAAGGGCAACGACCAGGTCCGTTACGAGTTCGCCTACAACGCCCTGGAGCCCGACATCCGGGTGGTCGCGCCGTGGCGGGAGTGGGACTTCAAGAGCCGCGAGGCCCTGCTCGAGTTCGCCGAGCAGCACCAGATCCCGATCACCAAGGACAAGCGCGGCGAGGCGCCGTTCAGCGTCGACGCCAACCTGCTGCACTCCTCCTCCGAGGGGAAGGTGCTGGAGGACCCGGCCATCGAGCCGCCGGAGTTCGTGCACATGCGCACGATCGCCCCTGAGGACGCGCCCGATAAGCCGACGGTCATCACCATCGACTTCGAGCACGGCGACCCGGTCGCCATCGACGGCCAGAACCTGTCGCCGGCCGCCCTGCTGACCCGGCTCAACGAGCTCGGCCACGACAACGGGATCGGCCGCCTGGATCTCGTGGAGAACCGCTTCGTCGGCATGAAGTCGCGCGGCGTCTATGAGACCCCCGGCGGCACGATCCTGCTGGCCGCCCACCGGGGCATCGAAAGCATCACCCTCGACCGCGGGTCCATGCACCTGAAGGACGAGCTGATGCCGAGGTACGCCGAGCTGATCTACAACGGCTTCTGGTTCACGCCGGAGCGGGAGATGCTGCAGGCGGCCATCGACCACTCCCAGGCGATGGTCGCCGGCCAGGTGCGGGTGAAGCTCTACAAGGGCAACGTCACCGTCATCGGCCGCTCCAGCCCCTATTCGCTCTACGACCAGGAGCTGGTGACCTTCGAGGAGGGCGCCGTGGCCTACGACCATCGCGACGCGACCGGCTTCATCAAGCTCAACGCGCTGCGCCTGCGGGTGAAGGCGGGCCGCGACAAGCGGGTGAAGCGCTAGCTGTCCAGCCGGTTGTACGGATAGCGGTCGCGGATCTCGGCCTGGAAGAAGCGGCCCTTGGAGTCCGCCTCCACGAACGAGCGGTGCACCTCGCCCGGCACGCCGACATAGACGTAGCGCTCGCCCGAGACGAAGCGCACGAGCAGCTTGGCCCGCTCGGCGTCGTAGTCAATCTCCTGGATGGCCGTGGAATCGACGTCCATCGGCTAGCTCCCAAACGCCTGCGGCGTAACACAACGGCCGGGGAGCGGCAGGCGGTTCCCTTGCCGGGCGAAAGCGTGGCAAGGTCGCAGACCTAAGGCGACGCTTGTTCGCCGCCCATGGGGGGATCTTCCGCATGCATCCGCACAGCCTGGTGCCACTCGTCACCCTGCTCGCCCTTTTGACCTACTTCTGGATGAGCACGCGGGTGCCGCGCGCCCGCGCCAAGTGCGGCATCCAGGCGCCGGCCATGACCGGCGATCCGATCCTCGAACGCACCGTCCGGGCGCACTACAACACCCTGGAATGGCTGCCGATCTTCCTGGTCTCCATGTGGCTGTTCGGGATCTACTGGAACGACCGGCTCGCCGCGGCCCTGGGGCTGGTGTGGATCATCGGGCGGATCATGTACGCCGTGGCCTATGTGCAGGACCCGGCCAAGCGGGGTCCGGGGTTCCTGATCCAGGCGCTGGCCACCGCCGTGCTGCTGTTCGGGGCGCTGGGTCGGGTGATCTATATCCTGGCCGTCCAGGGCGCCTGACCGCGCGCCGCGGCCGGCCTGGCGCAGCAACTACAATTGGCGCCGAGTGTTGTGACGGTTAGAATCCCCTACGAGGGACATTTGGCTATTCGGGTCCTAAAGATGGCAAAGAAGACAGCCGCTGTCGTTGTCGCCCTGGCCCTCGCGGCCGGGCTCGCGGCCTGCGCGACTCCCACGCCCTACCAGCCGAATATTCCGGGCCAGGCCACCTCGGGCGGATATTCGGAGCTGCGGATCGAGCCGGACCGCTGGCGCGTCACCTTCGCCGGCAACAGCCTGACCTCGCGGGAGACCGTCGAGGCCTATCTGCTGTTCCGCTCCGCCGAGCTCACCGTGCAGCAGGGCGACGACTGGTTCGAGATCGTTGATCGCCATACCAACCGCGACGCCCACACCTATGTGGAGCCCGATCCGCTCTACCACCCGTGGTTCGGGTACGGCTATTGGCGGCCGAGCTGGCGCTATTACGGCCGGCGCTTCGGCGGCTGGCGCAGCTGGGATCCGTTCTGGGGCGACCCCTTCTGGGCCGACCGGATCGATGTCCAGACCGTGGAGAAGTTCGAGGCCGCCGCCGAGATCGTCATGCACCATGGCGTGAAGCCCGCCAGCGACCCGCGCGCCTTCGACGCCCACGCCGTGATCGAGAACCTGCGGCCGCGCATCCAATACCCGGCGCCGCCGAAGTAAGCCCTGGCGCCGCCGCCCCTCAGGTGAGGTAGGCGGCGGCGAACAGGCCCACGCCGACCACCGCCAGCAGGACCGAGCCCAGCCAGAACTGCCGGCGCCGGGTGATGATCGCCACGGTGCAGATGGCGATGCCGATCTCCACCATGGTCGCCGCCGCGGTCAGCCAGTGGTGGCGGTGTTCGTGCACACGGCTGGCGGCCATCAGCTTGTCGCGCTCGGCCTCGCCCTCCTGGGCCTGCTTCTTGATCTCCGCCTGCTTGGCGACCTGCTCCTTGGCGGTCTTGGCGTAGTCCTGCGCCTTCGGCCCCGGGGCGTCGGCGGCAAGGCCATAGATGTGCTTCTTCAGGCTGTCGGCCTGGTATTCGTTCCAGAGGTCGGTGGCGCGGTCCTGGCTCAGCACCGCCTCGCTGGCCGAGGTGATCGCACCGCCGGCCTCGATGGTCTCCAGGCTGCTGATTCCGGCCGCCAGCACCGCCAGGATCGCCACGGTGATCGACACCCGGCTGATGAACGGGTCGTGCGCGTGCGCCGCGTGCTCCGCGTGCTCGGCGTGTTCATGCGCTTCCAGCGCCGGATCGTGCGTCATCTCGTGCGTCCCGCCCGTTCGGCGCACGGGCCGTCCGCGCGCATGAGGGGGAGATCACATGAGCCGGCGCTGGAACTCAAGCGGTCTGAGGCCGCGAGGCGAGGCGGGCTTCTGCCGGCGTCCGGCACTGGGCGGGGACCAGGGGATGGTCGAGGCCTGGGTCGCTTTGCGCCTCAGGCCCCTCCGTAAACTCCCTTAGGGCGTCCGCCTGAGCGCAGTTTTCCTTAGGGATTCGACCCGAATTTTGCGGCCCGGCCTGCGCGGCTAATCAGGATCGTTACGTGAAGGAGACGGTCTTGCGCATCCTCCAGGCTCATCCAATCGCCCTCGCCCTCGCCGCCCTCATCCTGTTGGCCGCGCCCCCAGCCGCGGCGATGACCTTCGAGACGATCACCGGCCCGGACGCCTGCGCGGCGCGCGCCTGCATCCTGGCCAACGGCGACATCGATAAGGACTCCGGCGACCAGTTCGCGACCTTCCTGAGGACGAACAAGATCGGGGCGGGTGGGCTCGTCGTCCTGAATTCGCAGGGCGGCCACCTGCTGCAGAGCCTGACCCTTGGCAACGCGATCCGCAAAGCGGGGCTCTCGACCACGGTGGCCTTCTTCGACCGGGGCACCGGCCGGTTCCGCACCGGGGGACGCTGCGCCTCGGCCTGCGCCTACGCGTTCCTGGGCGGCGTGCAGCGCTACGTCGAGCTCGGCGCCAAGATCGGCGTCCACCAGGTGTTCAACCTCGGCGATTCCTCGTCTCTGAGCGCGTCCGACGGCCAGTGGCTGATGTCCATGGTCGCGGCGCACGTCAACCACCTGTGCGGCAAGCTCGACGTCCTGATCCCGGCCCTGCGCACGCGTCCGGACGACATGTATTGGTTGACCACGCGGGAGCTTAGGCAGGACGCCGTGATCACCACCGCGAGCGCGGCCGCCTGAACGGGGACGGACCCTCCGCGAAATCCCCTAGGGGTTCCGCCCAGAGTTCCTGGCCGCACCGAGTTCTATACGCTTCCCAACCGTCGCGGCGGTCTTCGCGCCCGGTAGAAGGAGCATCCCATGATGTCCGAGATCCTCTTAGTGCACGTGATCGACGACGACGACGCGGTGCGCGATGGCCTGGCGGAGCTGTTCGCCTCGGTGGACCTCGAAACCCGCACCTACGCGTCAGCGGCCGAGTTCCTGGCCATCCTGGATACCGGCCCGTTGGGGTGCATCGTCACGGATCTACAGATGCCGGAGATGACCGGCCTGGATCTGCTGAGCCACCTGCGGGCCGTGGGCGTGGACCTGCCGGTCATCGTCATCAGCGGCGCTCTGGACCGAGCCCGCGGCGAAGAGGCCATGCGCCGCGGGGCCGCGCATTTCTTCGACAAGCCGGTCGACGACGACGCTCTGCTGGCGGCTGTCGCCGCCGTGATGCCCCAGGTCAGGTGACCAATTAGCCGTCGGCGGCCTGCACGGCCATGCGGACCACGTCCGAGAGACTGCCGGCCTGGAGCTTGGACATGATGTTGGCCCGATAGACCTCCACGGTCCGCGGGCTGATGGCGAGGTCCCGGGCGATCGTCTTGTTGGACTGACCGGCGACGAGGCCGTCGAGCACCTCGCGCTGGCGAACCGACAGGCTGGCGATCCGCTGGGCGTACTGCGCCCGCTGCTCGCTCTTCGCCGTCCGTTCAACGCCGCGTCGCAAGGCCAGCTTCACGGCCGCCAGCATGACTTCCTCGTCCACCGGCTTTTCGATGAAGTCCGCGGCGCCGGCCCTCAGCGCGTCCACCGCCATTGAGACATCCGCCTCGCCGGTGAGCACGATGACCGGCATCTCGTCGCCCTGGCGCCTCATCTGTCGGAGGAGATCCAGCCCGGACATCACGGGCATGCGGACATCGGTCACCACGCAACCGCCTTGGATCTTCGGCAGGACTTCCAGGAATATCGTCGCAGATTCGTAGCTGCGGGCCGGGAACCCCGCCGCCTCGCACAGCTCGCATAGGGCGTCGCGCACGGCTTCATCGTCATCGACGATGTGGACAAGGACTTCAGCGGGCATCCGCCATCTCCTCCGGAACGCTCCGCTGCAAGGTGAAGCTGAACGTCGCGCCGCCGGCCTTGTTCTGTTCCATCCAGATGCTGCCGCCGTGGGCCTCGACGATGCTCTTGCAGATCGACAGCCCCACGCCCATGCCGTCCGCCTTGCTGGTGACGAAGGGCTGGAAGAGCCGCTCGGCCACCTCTGGCGTGACGCCAGAACCCGTATCGGTGACGTCGATGCGGACCAGGTTGGCCTGATACGGACTTGTGCTGACGCAGACCTCCCGGTGCTCTGACGCCGCCGACGTCGCGGACGCCTCGGTGGCGTTTCGCACGAGATTCACCAGCACCTGCTGGATTTGGATCCGATCGGCCAGCACCATGTCGGCGTCGCGGTCGAACTTGTGGCGAACCGTGACCCCGTCTCGTATGCCGCCGGACGTCGCCAGGGCGGTGGCTTCGGTGGCCATCGCCGACACCCGCTCCGGGTGCTGCTGCACCTCGCCGCGCGAAACGAAATCCCGGACGCGGCGGATGATCTGGCCGGCGCGGACCGTCTGCTCCGCCGCCTTGCGCAACAGCTCTGCGAGCCGCGGATTGGCGCCCTTGTCGCGCTCGGCCAGGCGGCGCGCCGCGCTCGTATAGCTGGCGATGGCGGTCAGCGGCTGGTTGAGCTCGTGGGCCAAGGTGCCGGCCATCTCACCCATGGCGTTCAGTCGCCCCACATGCAGCAGCTGTGCGCCGAGTTCCTTGGCTTTTTCCGCCGCCTCCCGCGCCCGCATCAGCACGCCTGCCGCGTGCCACCATATGGCGCCGGCCGTCAGAACGCCCACGACCGCACCGATCAGTAGGGTCCAATAGGCCGTCACGAACGCCCGCCCGGCCCGCGCTTCTCGCGTGGCCAGCAGCTCGCGCTCGGTCGTCCTGACCTGTGCGATGTCGGTCCCAGCCCGCCCCATCAACAAGCCGGGCGATCCAGTGGAATCCGAGGCCGGCCGGGCGCGCCAGTTCGACAATGTGAGCCGTACGGAATGCAGCCGTGACTGCTGCAAGTCATTGTCGCGGGTCAGATTGTTTAAGCGCTCCAGCACCTCATCGGTATGGCGCTTGGCGGCCTCCAGGGTCGCCAGGTCCGCGGCCGATAGAACCGCCGCATCATGTCCGACGATGGCGGCCTCGGCCCGCAGAGCTCCGAGCATCTCCTGGGCGTTGTCCAAGACCCTATAGGTATGGACACTCAGGTCCTCGACAGATCTAATGGCCTTGAGATTAGCGATGACGACGACAGAGACTACCAGCACCGCGCAAACGAGGGCGCCAAGAGCTGCGCCAAGTATTCGGCTGTCTCCGCGCTCCGACAACGTGATCGCGTTTTGCGGCAAGACGACCACCTTTTGGTGAAGGACGTCATATCTGCCCGCTATAAGTGTTCGTGGGAAGCAGTAATTATGTCGCGGGTAGTCCAGATCGTGAAGGTGTGGTCGTTGTCGTCTTTGGTGACGGGCGACTGGCGGAGGTCAGCTGATCCAACAGCTGCTACGGATTTGTCTTGTCTGCGCGCCGGTCCAGCGCAACCCGCTGCGGGACCGATCATTTGCCGACAGCGGCAGGTATCCGCCCGCCTTGGCAAGCTCGGCCTGGCCTGCGGGGCTCAGGACATAGTCGGGGAAGGCCTTCACCCCCAGGGTCGGCGGCCGCGCCCGGCGCCCAGTTGAAGTAGGCGTGGACGTCTCGCCCCAGCGGGTAGGCCATCGCGTGCGGTAATCCGCCCAGTCCGGCGCGGTCGGTGGGTGTGGCTGCGGTCCACACGGGGTCCTGGAAGCAGAACGCCGCCCCCTGGGGGCGGCGTTAAGTCTCTGTCTCACAGAGTGATATTGGAGCGGGCGAAGAGATTCGAACTCTCGACCCCAACCTAGGCCAGGTTGTGCTCTACCACTGAGCTACGCCCGCGCTCCTCGGGATGGCCACGAAAGTGACGACGGCCCCCGAAAATTCGAGAGGCGGCTTATGGCAGACGCCCCCTGGGTTTGCAAGCCGCCGCAGGACGCATCGGCCGCCGCAGCTCAGCCGCCGAACTTGGGGGCCTTGAGCCGGCGCTTGTTGACGTGGTCCTGGCGGGCCGGCGCCACCTCCTCGGGGAACTCGCCCTTGAAGTAGTAGCGCTTCCAGGCCTGCTTGGTGGCCTCCGGGTCCTGGCGGAAGATCCGCTGGTTGAACTCCGAGCGGTGCTTCTCCCAGACGTCGTACTGATGTCGCAGCTCCGGGTTCTTATCCATCCGCCGGATCACCGGCTGGATCTCGTGCAGGGTCTTGTCCTCCAGGAGCGTGATGAAGGCGAACGGCTCGCCCTTCTCGAAGCGCACCTTGCCCGGCCGGGTGAACACCCAGTTCATGGTGAAGGGGAACGGCAGCCAGTCGGTCTCCACCACCCCCGACAGCGCCTGGATGCCGTCCTTGACGTGGTTGGGCGGCCCCATGACCCACATGGACCAGCCGGGCGGCGTGCGGAACAGGTAGCCGGAGTGGAAGGTCAGCACTCCGTGGCTGAAGTGGCTCTGGGCCAGCTTGTGGAAGTCCGGGTGCGGATGGTCCGAGGTGAGCTTGATGTCCTGCTGGTGGATCCCGCCGTTCCATTCGGCGGTGAAGGGGATCGGGCAGAGCAGTTCCCAGCCGGAGGTGTTGGCCATGGTGAGCGGCAGGCACCGGTAGGGATGGCGGGCGGTGAAGTGGTCCATCCAGGCGCGGTCGGGCCGGCCGGGCACGATCTCCGGCGGCCGTTCGGTGGTGGGGTAGCACTCCAGTTCCATGGGCGTCCGACCGGTATGACCAAAGGCGATGAGACCCTTAAGCCGGCGTTCGCCTCCGCGTCCAGTTCGGCTATGTCTCGGCCGGCATGACCGCCCCCGCCACGCCCGCCGAGCTCTTCGCCTTCCTGGACGCCATCGGCGCCGACCACGCCACCACCGAGCACCAGGCGGTGTTCCGGGTGGGCGAGGGCGAGGAGATCAAGCAGGCCATCCCCGGCGCCCACACCAAGAACCTGTTCCTGAAGGACGCCAAGGGCCAGCTGTGGCTGATCTCCGCCGAGGGCCAGGCGCAGATCGACCTGAAGCGCCTGCACCCGGTGATCGGCTCGGCCCGCCTGTCGTTCGGCGACGCCGGGCTGATGGCGCAGACGCTGGGCGTAACCCCCGGCTCGGTGACCGCCTTCGGGCTGATCAACGACCGCCAACACCACCGGGTCCGGTTCGTGCTGGATCGAACCCTCGCCGAGGCCGATCCGGTGAACTTCCACCCGCTGACCAACACCGCCACCACCACCATCTCGCGGGCGGGGCTGCGCAAATTCCTCGCAGCCGTCGGCGTGACGCCCCTGGTGGTGGACTTCCAGGCCATGAAGGTGGTGGATGAGTGAGGCGCACGCGTTGAAGCGGGCCGGCCTTGCGACCATGTTTGCGAGCGCGCGTTTGAGTCCGATAGAGGAATTTCGATCATGAGCCTGATCGGCGAGACCAAGCCCCAAGGGGCGACCGGCGGCGACGTCATCAAGGACGGCACGGACGCCAGCTTCATGGCCGACGTCATCGAGGCCTCCAAGACCCAGCCGGTGATCGTCGACTTCTGGGCCACCTGGTGCGGCCCCTGCCGCCAGCTCGGCCCGGCCCTGGAGCGCGCCGTGGCGGCCGCCAAGGGTGCGGTGAAGCTGGTCAAGATCGATATCGACAAGAACCCCGCCTACGCCGGCCAGCTGCGCGTGCAGTCGATCCCGGCGGTGTTCGCCTTCGACGGCGGCCGGCCGGTGGACGGCTTCATGGGCGCCCTGCCGGAGAGCCAGGTGAAGGCCTTCGTGGACCGGCTGGTCAAGGCCGGCGGCGCGGGCGGCGGCTCGGAGCTGGACGAGCTCCTGGAAATGGCCCGGGAATCCCTGGAGGCGGGCGACCTCGGCGGCGCGGCCCAGGCCTACGCGCAGGTCCTGCAGGCCGATCCGGAGAACCTCAGGGCGCTGGGCGGCCTGGCCAAGCTCTACCTGCAGGGCGGCGACCCCGAGCGGGCCCGCGAGGTGCTCGCGATGGCGCCGGAAGGCGCCAGGGACGTCGATCTCGACAGCGTCCGCGCCGCCCTGGCGCTCGCCGAAGCCGCGCCGTCGGAGACCGCCGAGTTCGAGCAGCGGCTGACCGCCGATCCCAATGACCACGAAGCGCGCCTCGAGCTCGCCAAGGCCCTTGCCGGCACGGGACGCTTGGACGAGGCCGCCGACCACCTGCTGAGCATCATCGAGCGCGACCGCGAGTGGAACGACGAGGCGGCCCGCAAGCAGCTGCTGCAGGTCTTCGAAGCCGCCGGGCCGATGTCGGAGGTGGCCAAGCAGGGCCGCCGCCGGCTGTCGGCGATACTGTTCAGTTAGAGGAGCGCTCCATGCCCGGTTATCGGCGCGCCATCGACCTGCCGCAGTTGGTCCCGATCTTCCCGCTGGACGGCGCCCTGCTGCTGCCGGGCGGCGAGCTGCCGTTGCAGATCTTCGAGCCGCGTTACCTCAACATGGTCGACGACGTCATGGCCGGCGACCGGGTGATC
>JAQGIX010000073.1 GCA_028290925.1 Phenylobacterium sp.
CCACCGCCGCGGCGCACCAGACCGACGCCGCCGCCGGGCCCGAAGCGCTGATGCCCTGGGACCGCTGCCTGATCAGCTCGCGCGGCTCCGGCGGCCCCGGCATGCTCAACAACCTCTACAACTCGAACTACCAGATCCTGCAGACCCCGACTTCGGTGGCCATCGTCGTCGAGATGATCCACGATGTCCGCACTGTGCCGATCTTCCCCAAGGCGACCGCGCAAGCCCATCACGGCCCCGCCGGCCTGCATCCCTGGCTGGGCGACAGCGTCGGCTGGTGGGAGGGCGAGGCCCTGGTCGTCGAGACCGTCGATGTGCACCCCGAGCAGGGCCGCACCGGCCCGATCTTCCTGTCGCCCGCGGCCCGCGTCACCGAGCGCTTCACCCGCGTCTCGCAGACGCAGATTCTCTACGAATTCCAGGTCGATGATCCCGCCTACTACAGCCAGGCCTGGCGGGCGGAGATGAGCCTCAACGCCGGCCCCAAGCAGCTCTACGAATACGCCTGCCACGAGGGCAACTACGCCATGAGCGGCATCCTCGCCGGCGCCCGGCGCGAGCAGGCCGGCGCGGCCCAGGCGCCCGGTGGCCGCTGAGCGTCATCGGCTCCGTCAGAAAATCTGAAGGCGCTTGAAGCATAAACCTACTTAACTGGTAGGATTAGTAGTCATAGCTTGGCGTTCGGGATTGAGGGAGCTCCTATGACCATGCCTGCACGTCTGCGCCGAACCTTGCGGACCACCGCCCTGGCGGCGCTGCTCTGCGGCGTCGCCCCCGCGGCGTTCGCCCAGGCGATCGCCACCGCCCCCCAGTCCGCCCCCAGCGGCGTCAGTCAGGAGCAGGCGCTCAGCCTCGCCGCCCGGCTCGACGCGCTGGAGAAGCGCAACGACGAGCTGGAGGCCCAGGTCTCCGACCTGAAGGCCCAGGTCGCCGCCGGCCAAGGCGCGATCCGCGAGGAGGTCCACAGCCAGCCCACCGTGTCGCTGGCCAATGGCCGGCCCGCCTTCGCCAGCGCGGACGGGAACTTCAAGTTCGCCCTGCGCACCGTCGTCCAGTTCGACGCGGCGCACTACGACGAGAAACCGCTGACCGCGACCAACGACCTGGGCTCCGGGACCAATTTCCGCCGCGCGCGGCTCGGCTTCGACGCCACCGTCTACAAGGACTGGAACTTCGCCCTGTGGGGCGAGTTCGGCGGCTCCGGCGGCGAGTCCGCCATCCTCAACCAGGCCTACGTGGAATATGCCGGCTGGAAGCCGTTCGGCCTCACCGAGCCGCTGCGCCTGCGGGTCGGGGCCTGGGCGACGCCCACCGGCCTCGAGGACGCCACCAGCAACACCGACTCCCTGTTCCTCGAGCGGGCGGCCGCGGCCGAGCTGGTGCGCAACCTGGCGGGCGGCGACGGGCGCACCGGGGCCGGGGCGTTCGCCAGGGGCGATCGCTGGTACGCCTCGGCGGTGCTGACCGGCAAGGTGGTGGGCGTGCCGACCACGCCGGAGTTCAGCCAGCAGTCGGGCTACCTCCTGCGGGTGGCCTACAGCCCCCTCCACGGGGCCGACTATGACACCCACCTGGGCGCCTCGCTGCAGGGCATCCTGGAGCCTGCCGACACCGCCGCGGGTCCGGCGGAGGCCACCGCCGTGCGCCTGCAGGAGCGGCCGGAGATCCGGGTGAGCGGCACGCGCCTCGTCGACACCGGCCCGATCGCCTCCAACGGCCTGCAGGCGCTCGGCCTGGAGGCCGGCGCCAGCTGGAAGAACCTCTATGCCGCCGGCGAGTGGTTCAAGATCGACGTGAGCCGCACGGCCCTGGGCGCGGCCCCCTCGCCGTTCGACCCGTCGTTCAGCGGCTGGTACCTCCAGGGGGCCTGGACCATCACCGGCGAGCGCCACGCCTGGTCAAGCGTCAACGGCGGCTTCAACGGCATCCGTCCCGCCCGGCCGTTCTCGCTGCAGAACGGCGGCTGGGGGGCGCTGGAGGTGGCCGGGCGCTACAGCGTCCTCGATCTCAACGACCAGGCCGGGGCCCAGGGCGCGGCGGCCCCGCTGGGCGGCATCCGCGGCGGCGAGCAGAAGATCGGCACCCTCGGATTGAACTGGTATCCCAATAGCGTTGTTCGTTTCCTGCTCGACTACCAGCGGATACGCGTCAACCGCCTGAACACCACCGGTGCGCGCATCAACACCGACGCGAACGTCGTCTCCCTTCGTTCCCAGTTCGCTTTCTGACCCCCCTTTCATTCAGGACACCGGCATGAGCCAGATCGACATCACCCGCCGCGGCTTGGTGGGCGCAGGCGCCGGCCTCGGCGGCCTCGCCGCCGCCGGCCTGCCCGGTCTCGCCCTGGGCGCCCCGGCGCTCGGAAGCACCCTGCTCAACGTCAGCTACGACCCGACGCGCGAGCTCTACAAGGACATCAACGCCGAATACGCCAGGTACTGGAAGGGCAAGACCGGCCAGACCATCACGATCAACCAGAGCCATGGCGGGTCCGGCAAACAGGCCCGCTCGGTGATCGACGGCCTGCAGGCCGACGTGGTGACCCTGGCGCTGGCGGCCGACATCGACGAGATCGCCAAGCGGGCGAAGCTGCTGCCGGTCAACT
>JAQGIX010000084.1 GCA_028290925.1 Phenylobacterium sp.
CTTAATCCTTATGCCTATGGTGGCGCGAGGTCCGGGAGCTGGTCTTGTCGACGACCCGGGTCACCGGCATCGGGGCGGCCAGCGGCGGCGCGGGCTCGGCCAGGCCGACGCTTTTCATCAGGCAGGAGCCGGTGTCCATCAGCACGTGCTGGCCAAGGCAGAAGACGTCCTCGTAGTGCGGCCGGGCCACCGCCAGGCACTGATAGAGGTTGAGCTTCGACATGTTCAGGCACTGGGCCGAGTTGGGCTCGGCCATGATCGGCATGACCTGTTCGAGGCTGGCGTCGTCGGCGTAGCCGAGGGCCGCCAGCGCGGCGACCGCCAGGCTGCGCACCACCATCGGCGTATAGGGCGGCGCGGCGGTCGAGGCCGCCAGGGTCAGCGGCTGGGTCCCGGTCACCGCCGACTGCAGCTTGGCGGTGATGTCCACATCGCCGGCGATCGGCGTCGCCGAGAGCTGCTTGGCCATGGCCAGGCGGCCCTCGCGGCCGACCACGTCGCTCTTCGACCAGGCGTAGTGCTGTACGTCATAGGCCGCCTGCTTCACGGCCTTGCCGCCGTCCAGCAGCTTCTTGCCGTCCTCGCCGAGCGCATTGGTCACCAGGCCCGCGGCGCCCGCGGCGCCTGCGATGCCCAGCGCATAGGCCGGGTCCTTCATGATCTCATAGGCGATGGTGCGCCGCTGATCGGCGTCGATCACATAGGTGCGCACGCCGGCGCGGAAGGCGGGGTCCTGCAGCGCGACCACCGCGCCATAGGCGATGGCGCCGCGCAGCAGCTGGTGGGGTTCGTAGGATTCACCGGTCTTCAGGCTGAGCGCGATGGAGGCGCCGTCGGTGAAGGCCGGGGTGATCTGCGCGGCCTTGTCCACATAGGCGCGGTAGGCGCTGGCCTGCTCGATCAGCCGCGGCGACAGGCTGACGCTCGGCGGCGGCGGGGCGACGGCGATGGGCGCCGGTGGCGGCGGGGGCTGAGCGCAGCCGGCCAGGATGGCGGTCGCGGCGACCGCGGCCAGCGCGAGCCCACGGCGGACCGGAAATCGGAAACTCATGAAGCGGCCTTCCCCTCGGACGAGTGGTCAAAAAACTAGCACCGGCCCCCCGAGAGATTGTGGCCTTGCCCGGTAAATTCTTGCTGAGCAAGCGTGGCCGGACGACGCGCCCCGGATCGGATCCCGGAAATCTCGCCTCAATCGAAGAGTTTGGACACGGACTCTTCGTTGGCGATGCGGCGGATCGCCTCGCCGATCAGCGCGGCGCAGCTGACCGTGCGGATCTTGGCCTCCTGCTGGACCAGATCCGGCTGGCCGATCGAATCGGTGATCACCAGCTCCTTCAGCACCGAGTTCTTCACCCGCTCCGAGGCCGCGCCCGAGAGCACGCCGTGGGTGATGTAGGCCGAGACCTCCGCCGCGCCGGCGTCGATCAGCGACTGGGCCGCCGAGCAGAGGGTGCCGGCGGAATCGACGATGTCGTCGAAGATGATCAGCCGGCGGCCGGTCACGTCGCCGATGATGTTGGCGACCTCGCTCTTGCCGGGGCCGGTGCGGCGCTTGTCGACGATGGCCAGGTCGGCGTTCAGGCGGCTCGCCAGGGCCAGCGCCCGAACCACGCCGCCGACGTCCGGCGAGACGATCATCAGCTCGGAGGTCTTCGAGTAGGTCTCCTTGATGTCCATGGACATCAAGGGCGCGGCCAGCAGGTTGTCGGTGGGGATGTCGAAGAAGCCCTGGATCTGGCCGGAGTGGAGATCCATGGTCAGCACCCGGTCGGCGCCGGCCCGGGTGATCAGGTTGGCCACCAGCTTGGCGGAGATCGGCGTGCGGCCGCCGGTCTTGCGATCCTGCCGGGCGTAACCGAAGTAGGGCATCACTGCAGTGATCCGCTTGGCCGAGGCGCGTTTCAGCGCATCGATGCAGATCAGCAGTTCCATCAGGTTGTCGTTGGCGGGGTAGCTGGTGGACTGCAGGACGAAGACGTCCTCGCCGCGCACGTTCTCGTCGATGGTGACCCAGATCTCGTTGTCCGGGAACCGCTTCACCTGGGCCTTGGTCAGCGGCACATCGAGGTGGTCGGAGACGGCCTGGGCCAGCGTGTGGTTGGAGTTGCCGGCCAGCAGCTTCATCGGAGCCCCACGCGATTTGCAGCTATTGCGCGCGCTTGTAGCAGGGGGCGCACGGGAGTCTATCCCTCCAGCATGATCGCCGAGACCAGGCGGCCGTAGTCGCCCTCGCCGCGCTTGACGGCGCGGCGGTTGGAGAAGAACAGCGCCTCCTCCGCGCAGGTGTCGTGGCCCAGCCATTCGCAGTGCTCGACGCCGGCGGCCTTGAGGCGGGCCAGGACGAAGGCCGGCAGGTCGAACATCCGCTTGTCGTCGGTGGCGCCCGTGGCGAAGAACCGGCCGTAGGCGGGATCGACCTTCACGAACTCGGCGCGGAACTCCAGGCCGACCTCGTAGGATTGCGGGCCGATGCACGGCCCGACCGCGGCGCGCATCCGTTTGCGGCTGGCGCCCAGGCCTTCCATCCGCCGGACGGTGGCCTCGACGACGCCTCCGAGCGCGCCGCGCCAGCCGGCGTGGGCGGCGCCGACGACCACGCCGCGATGATCGGCGAACAGCACCGGCGCGCAATCGGCGGTGAGGATGCCGAGGAGCCGGTTGGGCGTGTCGGTGACCATCGCGTCGGCGCGTGGACGC
>JAQGIX010000130.1 GCA_028290925.1 Phenylobacterium sp.
CTCAACATCGTCACCAAGTCGGGCTCCAACGAGTTCCACGGCTCGGCCTTCTTCGAGCAGGACTCCAACCGCACCGCCGGCCACACCATCGGCGCCCGGGCGTTCGACGGCGTGACCGACCGCGCCATCACCACCAAGTTCAAGGACCAGAACCGGGGCTTCACCATCGGCGGCCCGATCTGGAAGGAACACCTCTTCTTCTTCGGCAGCTACGAGAAGTTCACCGGCATGGGCGGGGCAGGGGGCTTCGTCCCCGGCGACGTGGCGGGCGCCAACCCGATCCCGGCCGTGACCAGCGCCGACGTCCAGCAGGTCCGGAGCATCCTGAAGACCAAGTACGGCTACGATCCGCTGAACTTCGGCGGCTCCGGCCCGATCGTCGACGAGAAGTGGTTCGGCAAGCTGGACTGGTACATCACCGACAACCAGCACCTGTTCGTCACCTACCAGCAGACCGACGGGACCTCCTACAACGTGCCCAACGGCAGCGTGTCGACCAAGACCGTCGACCTGCAGTCCAACGACTATTCGCTCGAGCAGCGGCTGACCGCCTGGACCGCGGACCTGGTCTCCCACTGGAACCGCGATTTCACCACCGAGATCGAATACAGCCGCAAGCAGGTCCAGACGCCCTCGAACCTCTTCACGGGCCCCTTCGCGCAGTTCTCGGTCCAGTTGCCGTCGACCGGCCAGATCCTGCTGGGCCCGGACATCTCGCGCCAGGCCAACAACCTCGGCAACGTCGACAAGCAGCTCAAGGTCCACGGCAGCTATACGCTGGGCGACATGGTGCTCAGCGCCGGGTACGAGCACGAGGATCTGCAGGAATTCGACCTGTTCGTGCAGAACGCCACCGGCTCCTACACCTTCTCGTCGGGCTGCGGTTCGTTCAATACGATCACCAACCTGCAGAACGGCGTCGCCTGCCGACTGACCTACCAGAACGCCTTCGACAACAATCCGGCGACGGCGGCGGGCATCGTCACCTACCACACCGACACCCTGTACATGCAGGACGAGTGGCGGCCGATGCCGGAGCTGACCCTGCGGGCGGGCCTGCGCTACGAGCGCTACACCACCGGCGACGTGCCGCGGAACAACCCGCGCTTCTTCCAGCAGTATGCCTTCGCCAATACCGGGACGATCGACGGGCTTGACCTGTGGATGCCGCGCTTTGGCTTCAACTGGCAGCCGGATCGCACCCTGACCCTCACCGGCGGCTTCGGCCTGTTCTCGGGCGGCAATCCCGGGGTGTGGCTCTACAACTCCTTCCAGAACACCGGCAACATCCTAGGCACGCGCACCTACACCTGCTCGACCGCCACCTGCACCGGTCCGCTGCTGGGTGTGACGGGCTCGTCGATCCCGGCCAGCGCGCAGACCGACATCACCAACAGCGCCAACCTCGGCACCGGCAACGCCAATGCGCTGGATCTGAACTTCAAGCCGCCCTCCACCTGGAAGGCGTCGCTGTCGGCGTTGAAGATCGTCGACTTCTCGGACTACGGGTTCCTGGGACGCGCCGGCTCGATGCTCGGCGACGACTGGCGCTTCCACGCCGACGCCTACTATTCCAAGGTCAAGGAAGGCGTGAATTTCCAGGACATCTGGGCGCTGCAGAACCTCCTGCCGACGCCGGCGCCTGACGGCCGGCCGGTCTACAATCCGACGCGCTACACCAACGCCCTGAACCGCACCTCCGGTTCGGACATCCTGCTCACCAACACCACCCAGGGCGACGCGAAGATCGTCGCGGTCGGCTTCGGCAAGGATTGGAGCGACGGCTGGGCCAAGGGGCTGGGCTTCGACTACACCTTCACCCACCAGCGGGTGCGCGAGGTCACGCCGGCCACCAGCTCGGTCGCCACCTCGAACTACAACAACATCATCACCGCCGATCCGAACCATCCGGACTTGGCGACCTCGAACTACGAGGTCCGCTGGGAGAACAAGCTCTCGGTCAGCTACAAGCGGGCCTTCTTCGGCGACAACAACACCACCTTCCGGCTGTTCGCCTACAACCGGGCCGGACTGCCCTACAGCTACGCCTTCTGCACCACCAACAACGGCGGCTGCGTCTCGCCGAGCTTCTCGGGCTCCGCCGACCAGCTGTTCGGCCAGGCGAACACCTCGACCAACCACCAGCTGCTGTACCTGCCGGCCGGCGCGAACGGCGTGGTCACCGCCACCAGCGATCCGCGGGTGACCTACGGCCCCAACTTCGACCTGGCGGCGTTCAACGCCTTCATCCAGGCCAGGGGGCTACAGGGCTACGAGGGCCAGATCATCCCGCGCAACGCCTTCCACTCGAAGGACGTGGCTTCGGCCGACCTGCATATCGCCCAGGAATTCCCGGCCTTCTTCCCCAACGGGGCGAAGGGCGAGATCTATCTGGACATCATCAACCTCGGGAACCTGATCAACAAGAACTGGGGCGCCATCAGCCAGGTGGGCTTCCCCTATGCCCTGGCGCCGGTGGTGGCCAAGAACTGCCAGCTGGTCCCGGCGGGCGCTCCGGGCAAGGGGACCGGGGCGACCCAATGTGTCGCCGGCCAGGGCAACTACTTCGAGTACACGGCCTTCAAGCCGGGCAACCTGGCGGGCACCCTGCAGGTCCCCACCTCGCCGCCGACGCCGACCTGGGTCGTCAAGCTCGGCGTCCGCTACAAGTTCTGATCGCCTCGCAGCGATCCGATCTCCGGAGGGGCGGCTCGGCGACGGGCCGCCCTTTCCTTTGTCCGCTTGACGCCACGCCCGCCCGCGCCCATTTGCGCGCGTTCTTCGTATCGAGGTCTGGATGAGCTTCACCGTTCCGCCGGAGTGGGCGCCGCACCGGGCCATGTGGCTGGGCTTCCCCAGCCATGCCGAGCTCTGGGAAGACGACCTCGCGGCCGCCCAAGCCGAGGTCGCCGCCCTGGCGCGCGCCCTGGCCGGCCCCGGGGCCGAGCGCGTGCGGCTGATGACCGGCCATCCGGACGGCGAGGCGGCGGCCCGGCTCATGCTGGGCGACGTCGCCGGCGTCGAGATCGTCCCCGGCGCCTTCGGCGACATCTGGCTGCGCGACACCGGCCCGATCTTCGGCAAGCGCGGCGCCGAGCTGGAGGCCCACGGCTTCCGCTTCAACGGCTGGGGCGGCAAGTACCAGCTCGAGCATGACGACGCCGTCGCCGACCAGATCGCCGGCGCGGCCGGGGTCCCGCTCATCCGCCATGACATCGTGCTGGAGGGCGGCGCTCTCGATCACGACGGCGCCGGGGCGGTGCTCACCACCAGCCAGTGCCTGCTCAACCACAACCGCAATCCCGGGTGGACGGCGGCGGCCGCCGAGGCCGCGCTCGGCGAGGCCCTGGGGGTCGACAAGACGCTATGGCTCGGCGCGGGCCTGCTCAACGACCATACCGACGGCCACGTGGACAACCTCGCCCGCTTCGTCGCCCCCGGCGTCGTCGCCTGTCCGATCACCTGGGGCCGCGGCGACGCCAACGCCGACGCCTATGACGACGCGGCGCGCCGGCTCTCGGCCATGACCGATGCGGCCGGCCGCAAGCTCACCGTGGTGCGCATCCCCTCGCCGGGCTTCGTCGACGACGGCGAGGGCCGCCCGGCGCCGGCCTCGCACATGAATTTCCTGATCGCCAACCGGGCGGTGATCGTGCCCATCTACGAGGCCCAGCCGGGGGCGTTCGCCATCCAGGCGCTGGAACACCTCTTCCCCGATCGCCAGGTGATCGGCCTGCCCTCCACCGCCATCCTGACCGGCGGCGGGTCGTTCCACTGCATCACCCAGCAGGAGCCCGCCTGATGAGCCGCAAGATCAGCGTGGCGGCGATCCAATCCGCCTACGGCGAGGACATGGCCGCCAACATCGCCAAGACCGCGGCGTTCATCCGCGAGGCCGCCGCCAAGGGCGCCCAGGTGGTGCTGCCGCCGGAGCTGTTCCAGGGCCCCTACTTCTGCGTGGCCCAGCAGGAGCGCTGGTTCGCGCAGGCCTATCCCTGGCGCGAGCACCCTTGCGTCACCGCGCTGGCCCCGTTGGCCGAGGAGCTGGGTGTCGTGATCCCCATCTCGATCTTCGAGCGCGAGGGGCCGCACTACTTCAACAGCCTGGTGATGGTCGACGCCGACGGCAAGCCGCTGGGGGTCTATCGCAAGAGCCACATCCCCGACGGTCCCGGCTACATGGAGAAATACTATTTCCGGCCCGGCGACACCGGCTTCCGGGTCTGGCCGACCCGGTTCGGCCGGCTGGGCGTGGGGATCTGCTGGGACCAGTGGTACCCGGAGGCCGCCCGCGCCATGGCGCTGATGGGCGCCGAGGTGCTGTTCTATCCCACCGCCATCGGCTCGGAGCCGCACGACGCCACCCTCGACACCGCCGCGCCGTGGCGCAGGGCCATGCAGGGCCACGCGGTCTCCAACGTGATCCCGGTGGTGGGCGCCAACCGCACCGGCTTCGAGCCCTGGGAAAACTACCCCAACGGCGGCCAGCTGTTCTACGGCTCCAGCTTCATCGCCGACCATCGCGGCGACCCGGTCGCCGCCTTCGGCCGCGAGGACGAGGGCGTGCTCACCGCCGAGTTCGACCTCGATTTCCTGGATACGCACCGCGCGGCCTGGGGCTTCTTCCGCGACCGCCGCCCCGACCTCTACGGCCTGCTGGCCCAGCCGCGTCCGGCCTAGGCGGCGCAGTTCAGGGGCGCGGCGTGGCTGCGGCGCAGCTCCGCCCTGGCCGCGGCCAGGTCCTCCTGGAACTGCGGGTCGGCGTGCAGCCGCGCCACCATCGCCGCGCCGAGCTTGCGGCCCGCCTCGACATCGGAGCGATAGTGCACGCCGCAGATCACCCGGCTGTCGCCGATCGCCCCGCCGGCCTCCATCAGCTTGCCGAGCTTCGCCGGCTGCAACTCACCCAGGACCAGCCCCCAGGCCCAGCCGACCATGGCGTGGCCGGATGGATAGGAGGCGTTGGTCTTCATCCAGTCGGCCCGGGGCACGCAGATCGGCAGGTCGTCGCCGAGCGGCGGGCGGGTGCGGTTATAGTGATCCTTGGGCGGCGTGCCGACGGTGCGGCCGTCCAGCTCCACCCGCTGCAGCATCCTATAGGTGACGGGCGTGGTCTGCGGCCCGAGCCGGGCCCCCAGCGCGCAGGAGTATCGCTCCAGGGCCCCGCCGTTCCACAGGTCGTTGTCCTTGATCGCCTGGGTCCAGCGGGGGGAGCCCGCCGCCTTGCGGGTTTCCAGGTAGATCGCCCGGTCCGCCTGGCCGCGCAGGGACTCCGGGGCCGGCGGCGGGCCGATCACCGCCTCGCCGTCGATGTCGTTGGCGGCCAGGTAGCCGGCGAGCTTCTCGGGCGCGGCGCCGCCGGGGCTGACGGCGAGCGCCGCCGCCAGGCCTGCGAGAAACAGTGATCTGAGCAAGACCTCTCCTAGCCGCGCAGCAGGGTCTTGCCGTTGCGGATCACCGTCGCGCCGCGGTCCAGCACACGGGCCTCGAAGGAGACCACGTCGCCGTCCTTCCAGAGGTCGACCGTCACGATGTCGCCGGGGAACACCGGGGCGGAGAACCGCGCCTGGTGGCTGAGGATCTGCTCGGGGTCGTAGTCGCAGATCTCCTGCAGCACGGCGCGGCAGGTGATCCCGTAGGTGCACAGCCCGTGCAGGATCGGCCGCGGGAAGCCGGCCCGCTTGGCGACGTCCGGATCGGAGTGCAGCGGATTGCGGTCGCCGTTCAGGCGGTAGAGCAGCGCCTGGTCGGGCCGCGTCTCGATCGGCACCGAGATGTCCGGCTTGCGGGTCGGCACGGCGTGCGGCTCCGGCGCGCCGTCCGACGGCCCGCCGAACCCGCCGTCGCCGCGCGCGAAGGTCGAGCCGGTGAGGGTGGCGACCTTCTCGCCCCCCTCGTCGGTCCAGATGGTCTCGTTGACCACCACCGCGCCCTTGTCCTTGCCCTTGTCGAAGGCGCCGATCGTGCGGCCCTGGGCGGTGAAGGAGCCGCTGATCGGCAGCGGCTTGTGCAGCTCCACCTTCTGCTCGCCGTGCACCACCATCAGGTAGTTGAGCTGGCTGACCCGCAGGCCCGGCTTCTGCTCGACCGCCTGGGCGCCCGCCTGCCGGCCCGCCCCGGCCGCCAGCACCGTGGCCGCGGTCGGCGCCACCTTCAGCGCTTTTTCGTAGACGAACGGCAGCTCGCGCTCGTCCATCGGGTCGCGTCCCATGCCGATGCCCAGGGCATAGAGCATCACGTCCTTCTCCCCGTAGGTGAAGGTGCGGGGCTCGGTCTTCTGCTCGAGGATGTCGGGATAGAAGATCGGCATGAAATGTCCTCCGGAGTATGGGGCGCTGACGCCTTCGTCCTTATGGCGACGATTGAAACCCTGAAGCGGGCGGGCGGCAAGCGGCGAGGCGCCTCAATTGCCGCCTCGCGCCTGATCGGCTAGAAGCGGCGACCTCGCGCGCGGGCGCTTGCTGTTCCGCCGCGCTCCTCGATGTCGAAGGCTTCGGATGACCACCAAGACCGCACAGCAGCCCGGCCAGATCACGGGCAATGTCCTCTTCTACAGCCAGCCGGAGCCGTTGAGCCCCGAGCTGCACGGCAAGTTGGGCGTCCGGCAGAGCGACAAGCCGTTCGCCTTCGCCAAGCCCGGGCACGCCGTGCCGCTGACGGTGGGCGAGTTCCCGCTGGCCGCCATCTGCGGCCCGATCATCTTCGTCGGCGACGACAAGACCCCGATCGCGGTCATGGGCCTGAACGCCGGGGACAATATGTTCGTGCAGGAGGACGGCATGTTCGAGGCCGGCGTCTACATCCCGGCCTACATCCGCCGCTATCCCTTCGTGTTCGCCCAGGACGACGACGCCAAGCAGATGGTGCTGTGCATCGACCGCAAGGCCGACTTCATCATCGAGGGCGGCGACATGCCGTTCTTCGAGAAGGACGGGACGCCCAGCGACTACACCAAGCGCTGCATGGAATTCTGCAACAACTTCGAGGGCGAGCGGCAGCGCACCCAGTCCTTCGTGCAGATCCTCAAGGACCTCGACCTGTTCGAGCCCAAGGTCGCCAACTTCACGCCGATGAACCCGGACGGCACGGCCGGCGAGCCGCAGAAGATCGCCGAATACTTCGGCGTGTCGGAAGACAAGCTCAACGCGCTGTCGGCCGAAAAGCTCAAGGAGCTCCGCGACAACGGCGCGCTCGGCCAGATCTATGCGCACCTGTTGTCGCTGATCGGCTGGGACCGCCTGGTCGCCCTGGCCATGGCCCGCGCCCCGCAGCAGCCCGCCGCGGCGAACGGGTAACGTTCCCCTCCCCTTTCCGGGAGGGGGTTTCTCACCGCGCCCACACCCCGCGGGTCAGGCACGAGAAGACCAGCCGGCCGGCCTCGTCCAGGAGGTCGTGCTGGCAGATCACGATGCCCTTGCCCTCGCCGACCGGATCCTTGGCCATCACCGTCATCCGGCCGCGCAGCAGCTCGCCGATCGGCGGGTTGCGCATCCAGCGCAGCGCATCGACGCCCAGGCGCTTGGTCTGCGGCCAGTCGGTGTGGGCCACGGCGTCCAGCTTGGCCCACATGGCATAGACCATGGCGTCCGGAGCGCCGCGGTCGGCCGCCCAGCCGGGGGTGAAGGCGGCGATGAAGGTCTCCAGCGCGGCCGGCTCTACGGCCATGGCGCCCAGCGAGACCACCTGGCCGATCTCGATATCGTCGAAGCGCGCGGGCACGGCGGGGCCTCCAAGCGGCGGGTGCGATTCGGCGATGATGGCCGCGCCCTTGCCGCCCCGTCGAGCCTTGCTTTGCGTCCTCGCCCCGGAGACGCCATATAGCCGCGTTACAGGGTGCCCCGGGGAGGCGGTGAGGAATGATGCGCTGGCTCGCGGCCCTGCTGACGGCCTTGGCCCTTTCGAGCGCCGCGGCGGCCCAGCCGGTGTCGACCGGCCACCTGACCGCCGAGCTCGTGCCGCAGACGCAAGGCGTCGCGCCCGGCCAGACGACCCATGTCGCCCTGCGCCAGAAGATCCAGGACGGCTGGCACACCTATTGGCGCAACGCCGGCGATTCCGGTGAGCCGACCCGCCTGAAGTGGACCCTGCCGCCCGGGTGGCAGGCCGGCGAGATCATCTGGCCCGCCCCGCGCCGGCTGCCGGTCGGCCCGCTGCTCAACTACGGCTACGAGGGCGAGGTCATGCTGCCGGTGGCGATCACCGCGCCGGCCGACGCCAAGCCCGGCCAGAGCGTCACCCTGAAGGCCGCCGCCTCCTTCCTGGTCTGCAAGGAGATCTGCGTCCCGGAGGACGCCACCCTGCAGATCGCCCTGCCGGTCGTCGCCGGCCCGGCCGCGCCCGATCCCGCCTGGGGCAAGGCCATCGGCAAGACCCTGGCCGAAGCGCCCAGGCCGGCCGGCCTCACGGCCGCCTTCGAGAAGCAGGCCGCCGCCGTCACGCTCGCCGTCACCGGCTCGGTGCTGAAGGGCGCCGAGGCCCACGACGCCTATTTCTATCCCTTCGATTCCACCGTCATCGACCACGCCAAGCCGCAAGGCGTCGAGCGCGGCCCCGAGGGCCTGACCCTGACGCTCGCCCCGGGCTACGCCTTCCAGAGCGGCCCCGCGCCCAAGTCCATGGCCGGCGTGCTGGCGGTGGACGGCAAGACCTATGAGATCGCCGCGAGCCCCGGCGCGCCGCCCCCCGGCGC
>JAQGIX010000207.1 GCA_028290925.1 Phenylobacterium sp.
GTTTGCGGGATCGCGGCGTCCGGCTCGGCTGGAGCCGCCGCGCCCTTCGACATGTCCATGCCGGGCATGCTCGCCGCGCTGGAAGCTGCGGCGGGCCGGGCCGGCGCCACGGGCATCGTCATCCCCGGCATCGCGGACATGTCGTGGCCGGCATGCGGCGCGGCGGGTTTCTTGGCCTTCGGCTTCTTAGCGGGCTTGACCTTGGCCGTCGGCTTCGGTTTGGCGGCCGGCATCGTCATGCCGGGCATGTTGGGGTCCATCGGCTGGGCGGCGGCCGGCGCGGCCCACAGCAGCGGAAGCGCGGCGACCAGGGCAAGGCGGTTCATGCCGCGCCTCCCTCCAGCGGCCGCACGGCGAACACCTGGAACATGCCGGCGTGCATGTGGAACAGCATGTGGCAGTGGAAGGCCCAGTCCCCCGGGACCGGCGTGAAATCCCAGGAGACCTTGCCCCCGGGCAGGACGTTGATCGTGTGCTTGCGCGGCCGGTGGCCGGGCGGGGCGCCCTGGACCACGTCGAAGAAATGCCCGTGCAGGTGGATCGGGTGGGTCATCATGGTGTCGTTGATCAGCGTCACCCGCACCCGCTCGCCGTCGCGGAAGGCGTAAGGCCTGGTGGTCTCGCTGAACTTCTCCCCGTCGAAGCCCCACATGAACCGCTCCATGTTGCCGGTCAGGTGGATGTCCAGCGCCCGCGTCGGCGTGCGCGGGTCCGGATTGGGCTCCAACGCGATCAGGTCGCGATAGACCAGCACCCGGTGGCCGACGCTCTCCAGACCCTGGCCGGGGTCCCCCGTCCGGTCGAGCGGCATGGGCGCGATCATCTGCACGCCGGGGCCGAGCTTGACGTTCGGGGCGTTCAGCGGATTGAGCATCGACATGTCCATGCCGGGCATGGCGCCCATCACGTCGGACCCACGGGGTTTCGGCGGCGCCATGCCGGGCGGCGCGACTGCAGTCTGCGGCATGCTCATCCCGGGCATGCCCCCTCCGCCCATGGCGCCCATGCCCATGCCCATGTCCCGCATGGTGGCCAGCGGGCGCGGGCGCAGCGGCGGCACGGGCGCGGTCATGCCTTCGCGCGGCGCCAGCGTTGCGCGGCCCATGCCGGAGCGGTCGACCGCCTCGGCCACCAGCGTGAAGGCCTTGTCCTCGCTCGGCTGGACGATGACGTCGTAGGTCTCGGCGTTGCCGATCTGGAACTCGTCGACCTCGACCAGCCGCACGTTCTGGCCGTCGGCCGCCACCACGGTCATCTTCAGGCCGGGGATGCGGACGTCGAAGACGGTCTGAGCGCCGGCGTTGATGAACCGCAGCCGGACGCGCTCACCGGGCTTGAACAGCGCCGTCCAGTTGTCCTTCGGCCCGTGGCCGTTGATCAGGTAGGTGTAGATGGCCCCGGTGCCGTCGGAGATGTCGGTCGGGTCCATGAGCATCTTGCCCCACCCGATCCGTTCCCGCAGCGTCTTGTCCTTCGCGGCCAGGAGGCTCGCTACCGTCTCGTGCTGGTAGTTGAAGGCCCCACCCTGCTGCTTGAGCTTCACGAAGATCCCGTGGGCATGCAGGAAGCTGAAGTCCGACAGCATGACCACATATTCGCGGTCGAACTGAACCGGATCGGGGTCCTTGGGCTCGATGACGATCGGGCCGTAGAGTCCCTCCTGCTCCTGCAGGCCGGAGTGGCTGTGGTACCAGTAGGTGCCGCTCTGCTTGACCGGGAACTCGTAGACGAAGGTCTCGCCGGCCGGGATGCCCGGGAAGGCCACGCCCGGCACGCCGTCCATCTGGAACGGAACCAGCATCCCGTGCCAGTGGATCGAGGCGGTCTCCATCAGCCGGTTGGTCACCGACAGCCGCACGGTCTGACCTTCCTTCAGGCGGATCAGCGGCGCCGGCAGCGACCCGTTGACGGTCACCGCATGTCCCGCCCGGCCATCGACCGTCCAGGCGGCGTGCGCGATGGTCAGGGCGATGTCGGAGCCGGAGACCGTCGGCATCGCCGGGCTCGCACCCAACGGCGCGCCTTGCGCCCACGACGGCAGGAGACTGGTGACCGCGAGCCCGCCCCCGGCCAAGGCGGCCCCGCGCAGCAACCGTCGCCGATCGAGGTCTCTCATGGGATTGTCCAGGCTGGCCGGCGGGGTCGGAACCCATCCGTTCGCGTGACACATAGGCCGCGTTCGCCGTCGCCCCAAGGCGTGGAATTCAATCGCAGTCTACACGCAGGCGTGCGGCTCGGACTTGTGGCAAGGCGCAAAAACGGCAAGCCTGTCGCGCGGCGGAGCCTTCCGGGTCGATGAAGCCCTGCACGCTTGGAAGCGGGACATGGATATTGAAGCGCTGAGGCGCGAGGCCCAGGCTCCGGTCACGGCGACGCGGGCGCAAATCCACGGCGCGGCGCGCGATCTCGCCGCGGCCTTCGTGGACGATCCTCTGTTCAACTGGTTCATGCGCGACGACGCCCGCCGCGACGCCGCGCGCGAGCGGTTCTTCAAGGTGCTCCTCAAGGAGGTCGCCTTCCCGGACGGGCGGATCCAGCGACCCGCCAGCGGCGGGGCCGCGGCGGTGTGGATCGCCTCGGAAAACCTCGGGGCGCAGCCGATACACCGCGAATTGCGGGGTCTGCCCATGCTGTTGAACGCCACGGGCCTGTCGCGGTTTTGGCTGCTGGCGCTCCGCAAGGCCATGGACGGCCACCACCCGATGGCGCGTCCGCACGACTACCTGTGGTTCCTCGGCGTGCGGCCCGACGCCCAGGGGCACGGCCTGGGCTCGCGGCTGCTGGGCGCCCAGACCGCCCAGATGGACGCGCGTGGGCGCGCCAGCTTCCTGGAGACGGCCACGCCGCGAAACCTGCCGCTCTACCAAAGGCACGGCTACGAGATCGTCGCGGAGTATCGGCCGGCCCCCGACGCGCCGGTCTGCTGGGGGATGTGGCGCGAGCCGGCGCGGGCGGCATGATCGCCTGCTATACGGACCGAACGGCGCTCAGGCCCGGCGAGGGATTTTCGCTCCACGCCTCGACCGATCAGGGCCCCTGCCGCCTCGAGCTGGTCCGGGTCGGGGCGACGCGCGAGACACTGCTGGTGCGCGAGGATATCGCCGTCGAGGCTCATCCGACGCCGGACGACGCCGACCGCAACGGCTGCCGTTGGCCGCGCGCCGCGACGGTCGAGATCGGCGCGGACTGGCCCAGCGGTTACTACGACCTGGTGCTGACCAACGCCGCCGGCGAGGCGGCGCATCACTTCATCTGCGTGAAGGCCTCGCCCGCGAACCGCCGCCGCATGGTCCTCGTCCTGACCACCAACACCTGGCACGCCTACAACTACTGGGGCGGCGCCAGCGCCTATTGCGACGTGGAGGCGCTGATGTCCCGGCGGGCCAGCTTGCCCGAGGCGATGGCCGGGGCGATCGGCGTGCTGTCCACCCAGCGGCCGTTCCCGCCCCTTCTGCTGGCCGCGCCTGAGGAGATGCCGCGGCTGGTCAATCTCGAGAAGCGCGGCTTCGAGCAGCGCCCCTGGGCCGGCGCCGATCCGGCCTGGTCGCGGGCCCACGGCCAGTCGCCCTACGACGGCTCCGCCGGCTACCTGAACAAGTGGGAGCACATCTTCGTCCGCTGGGCGGAGGCCGCGGGCTACGAGTTCGACTACCTCACCGACCACGACCTCGACGCCGATCCCGAGGCGCTCGACCCCTATGATGTCGTCCTGCTGGTCGGCCACAGCGAGTACTGGTCGGGGCCGCAGCGCGACCGCATCGAGGCCTTCGTCGACGGCGGCGGACGGCTGGCGATCTTCTCGGGCAACACCGCCTTCTGGAAGGTCCGCTGGGACGACGAAGGCCGCACGCTGGTCTGCCACAAATGGCGGGGCGAAACCGCCGAGGCCGTCGACCCGGCGCAGGCGACCCATCTGTGGTCGCATCCGATGTTCCAGCGGCCGGAGGCGCAGATCACCGGCCTCAGCTTCATCTTCGGCGGATACCACCGGCTGGGCCTGTGCGCGGCCCGCGGGGCCGGCGGCTACACCGTCTACCGCCCCGGCCATTGGGCGCTGGAGGGCTGCGACCTTTATTGGGGGGACCTCTTCGGGGACCAGGTCCCACTGCTCGGTTATGAGAACGATGGCTGTCCCATCGCCTTCGGCGACGACGGCCTGCCTGCGCCGCGGCCGGGCCTGGGCGTGCCGGACGGCCTGGAGATCGTGGCGATGGCGCCGGCCGCCTTCGCGGAGTCGCCCAGCCCCTATCGACCGCTGATCCCGCCGGAGCAGCTGGACGTGGTCGCCCAGATCGCCTTCGGAGACGACAGCCCGGATGCCCAGGCGCGCGTCCTGCGCGGTCACGCGGTGATGGCGAGCTTCCGTCGTGGCAAAGGTGAAGTGTTCAATGCCGGCACGACCGAATGGGCGCACGGCCTGGCCGCCCGGGACCCGTTCGTTGAGCGGATCACCCGCAATGTGCTGGAGCGATTCCAGATCGCGACCGCCGACGAGGCGGCCTGAGGGCGTGCGCCGGTTTTGAATCCGGCGCCTTTGCCGCAACGCCGGCTTGCCTTGGTGCCCCAGGTCGGACTCGAACCAACACGTCCTCGCGGACAACAGATTTTGAGTCTATTCGAAGACCATGTATCATATTGAATTGAAAGGAGAAACTTCATTGTCGAGGTGCTAGTGTGCTAATGAATGTGCTAGGGAGACTGTGAGAGCATCTCGCGATTTTCAATCCGCGGAGCTCCCAATGCCTCAAATCGACCTCTCCAGACGTGCTGTTGAATATCTCCGGATGTCGACCGAGCACCAGCGATACTCGATAGCCAATCAGCGAAGCGCCATCGCCACCTACGCGGAAGAGCGCCGCTACGAAATCGTCCGAAGCTATGAGGACGCCGGTAAGAGCGGGCTGACCCTCAAGGGACGCGACGGCCTACAGCGGCTCCTCGCCGACACGCTAGGCCCGTTCCGAGACTTTTCGGCAATTATCGTCCTCGACGTGAGCCGATGGGGACGCTTCCAAGATCCCGACCAAGCCGCCCACTACGAGTATCTTTGCCGACAAGCCGGCGTACGCATCATCTATTGCGCGGAGCCGTTCGTCGACGATCTCGGCCCGATGTCGAGCGTCCTAAAGAACCTAAAGCGAGTGATGGCCGCCGAGTACAGTCGCGAACTCTCCGTCAAGCTATCTCGCGCCCGCCTCCAACAGGCCCGCCTGGGCTTTCGTCAAGGGGGCCCAATCACCTACGGGTTCCGACGACAGCTCGTCTCGGAAGACGGTCAGCCGCGACAATTCCTCGAGCGTGGCCATCAGAAGGCACTGCGAGGCGAGCGTGTCCGCTTCGCGCTAGGTCAGGAAGAGGAACTAGCCACCATCCGTCGGATGTTCGAGCTCTACCTACGCCCGAAAGCCACCTTCGCTGGCATTGCGCGGACCCTGAACGACGAAGGCATTCCAAGCGGCACTGGCGGCCCGTGGCAGGCAACGAGAATTGCCCGGCTGCTCCGCAACGAGCTGTTCATTGGCCAGTTCACCTTCAACAAAATTTCCAAGCCTCTGCGCGGCCCGCCGATCCGAAACCCAGAGAGCGATTGGGTTCGCGTGAGGGTATCCGACCCGATCGTGGCGCCAGCGACCTTCAAGCGCGTCCAGAAGCTCGCGCGTCCTGGCGGCCGCAAGCGTTTCACGGATGATGAGATGCTGGATCGCCTTCGCCACATCCTGGCTCGGGAGGGACGTCTATCCCCGGCCTTGATCGACCGGAACCGCGGCACCCCCGCAGCAGCCACCTACGAGAAGCACTTCGGTTCAATCCGAAATGCGTACGCCCTCATCGGATATGAAAAGCCCCCGCTTCGTTGGCGGCCCGAATTGGGTGGCTACTGGACCAACGAGGCGATTCTCGATGGCGTCCGCGCCGTGCATGCAGATCGTGGATATGTCAGCGCAGCGTTGCTCGAAGAGGTGAAGGGTGCGCCGAGCTACGCAACCGTTCGAAAGAGATTCGGGAGCCTGCGAGCCTGCTACGAATTGGCCGGCCTTCCGCACCGACCGTCAGATCTAGTCCTTGCCGCCCATTCACGGCGGCGGGTGCGCCTGCACGGTGAGGCGGCGACAGACGATATGCTTGATGCCCTTCGCACGGTCTTGCAACGCCATGGACGGCTGTCCACCAGCATCGTCAACGCCGCGCCTGAAGCTTGGTCGGCGTCATCCTATGTCCGCATTTTTGGAACGCTTCGAAACGCCTTTGCGCAAATTGGCTATGCGGCGCCGCCCTACGTCAACGTCCGCGATGACGGCCGCCGCACGTCGCGGGAATTCCTGATCGAGGGACTCAAACGGCTCTTGTCAACGCATGGCTACGTCAGCGGCAAACTGATCAACCAGGACCCCGAGCTGCCACATGAATGGGTCTATCGCGACAGGTTTGGAAGCCTCCTAGAGGCGTATCAGCTTGTGGGGTGGACGCTCACGCGAGGCCAGCTCAATACACTTGGGAAAGTAGTAAAGCTGGGGTCGCCAGAGTTAGTCCGCGAAGCTGTTGCACGGGCGAAGGCAGGTTGTTGGGCTAGTTGATGCGCCTTGAGCGAGAGTCGCGCCGGGCCAGGAATGTCGCGACCTCGTTCGCCTCCTCCACTTCGATGTCGACCATCGACGCGTTGGCGAACTTGGCGGGGTCTCCGACGGCCGTATCGATGACGGCAAATCCGCCCGGGCTCGGCTGTACTGCGTAGCGACCGCAACTCCGCGGCGTCTCGCGCTGCAGCCTATCATAGGCGGCGTCGTTCAGCGGATTGTCGCGCCAATCGCGAAACGCGTAGAGCTCCGCCGTGGTGATTTTCGTCTTGCTGAGACGCTGCCACCAATCCTTTGCTTTCCGAACGGCCCGAGCCTTTTCCTGACGCAACGCCATCTTTGACCTCATCCAACATCCAGCTGGCGCCGAGGATTAGGCTCCGCCGCCGGGATGTTCGCAAGCCTACCCTCGGCGCTCTGACTTAGGTCGTGTAATAGCGACGGCCGGTCAGCGGAGCCAGGTTGCGCTTGGAAGGCCGGCGACATTCTCCATCACCGCGAAGGGTGGAAAGCGGACGTTGCCTCGGCTAGAGGCGTCAAATGGCCGACGCGCCCAGCTCTCAGCTTGTTCCCGGTCCTGGGAACGTCATCGTCGCGAACCTTTCTCAGGCGCGGAAGCACAA
>JAQGIX010000209.1 GCA_028290925.1 Phenylobacterium sp.
GCCCCGCCGATCTCGATCAGCTCGCCGCGCGAGACGATGGCCTCGCGGCCAGCGGCCAGGGTGTTGAGGGCGAGCAGCACGGCGGCTGCGTTGTTGTTGACCACGGTGGCGTCTTCCGCGCCGGTCAGGTCGCAGAGCAGGGCCCGCACATGGTCGTCGCGCTCGCCGCGACGGCCGGACGGCAGGTCGTATTCCAGGGCCATCGGATCGCGCATCGCCGCCACCGCGGCCTCGATCGCCGCTTCGGCCAGCACGGCGCGGCCCAGGTTGGTGTGCAACACGGTGCCGGTCAGGTTGAACAGCGGTCGCAGGCCCGATCGGGCCTGGCCTTCCAGCCGGGCGAGCGCGCTGATCGCCAGCTCTTCGGCGGCGGGGGCCGATGGCGCGCCCGCCTGCACGGCCTGGCGCGCCTCATCCAGCACGGCGCGGATGGCGGCGGTGGCGACCTGACGGCCGAACCGATCGAGGAGGGTCGCCGCAAGGGGGGTGTTGAGGACGGCGCTGACCGACGACAGATCGCGCAGCCGCGCCTGCTTCGACGGCTTCATCGGCGGCTCGAACGCCGCGCCAGGCGATGCAGATTGGTCCAACATGGTCCCCAATCGCGGCCGGAGCCGGAAGGCGCCAGCCGACTGCACGATGATATGGCCAACCCAACATCGCACGGATCCACAGGAATTGGACCCTCGTACGATGCCTAGGTCTTGGACGGCGCACGCTCCGGAGATGGGGAGCGGCGGGTCAGCCACGCCAGGGGGACTGGCGGATGACGCTGCAAAAGTTACCGCGGCGGAAATCAGGCTCCTTGTCCGCGATGACGTCGGCCTTGACGTTGCCGAAGGTCGTATCGGGCTTGTGCTTGATGCCGTCGTAGAAGGCCTGGATGATGTCTTCCTTGAAGTGCTCCGTCCGGGGGTGGGCCGTCACGACCGCCTCGCGCTCGGCGTCGCTGTAATCGGAATAGCTCAGTCCCAAGACGTCCATTTCGACCCCGGCGGTAACGAGCGCCACGACCGGATGCATGTGCTGCGGGATCCCGGGCGTGGTGTGGAGGGCGATCGCCGTCCAGACGGTTTCGACCTCGCCCTCGGAGATGCCCCGCGCATGCAGGAAGTCGCGCGCGGCATTCGCGCTGTCGACCTCGAAACGCTCGACCTGGCTGCTGTGCCTGGGCGTTAGCCCCATGTCGTGGAACATAGCCCCGGCATAGAGCAGTTCGGGATCGAACTTCAGGGCGCGACGCTTACCCGCGAGGGCTCCGAAGTAGTAGACGCGGCTGGAGTGATTGAAGAGCAGCGGCGTCTCGGTATCTCGCACCACCTCGGTGATCTCACGGGCCAGCTTGCTGTCGGGGATCGCCACCCCGTCGATGGCCAGTGACATTGTATTCTCCCTTCCGAAGCTTCTGGCGGCCCGGGGCAAGAGCGGGTGTGCGAGTCTGCAATCGACCCGTAACGCCGAGAAGTTTAGACAGTTCAATCGTATAGCTATCCGCCGCACCGTGATGGGCCGAGCGGAAGTGACGTCCGCACCCCAAGGAATCCTGTCGACACCTCAACAGGACGGCCTCGGGAATTGCGGACGCCAACCACCGAACCCTCCGGTACACAATCAAACGAGCTCCATCGCTCGGGCGAACCGGGGTTCTCACCGTCAAACGGCCGCCCGCCTATTGGAGAGCCTTGGCGCCGGCGATCGCCGCGCCGAGGGACGATTGGGCGTCGCGCTCGGCGGACCGGACGCAATGGCCGCTCTGGAGGGCCGGATCCATCAGGTCGGAAGTCTGCTCACGCAGTTCCGCGCAGTCCTTCTCCGCCGCGCGTTGAATGCGCTGATCCAGGATTTTCATATCCGCGGGATTGGCCAGGTTCAGGTCGGCGTAGTTCACCGGCTGCGAGGCGGTCATCCGATCGATCGGCGCGCCGATCATCGTCTGCCCAACGACTTCGCTCTGCAGGACGGGCGCCGCCGTTCCAGGGTCCGCGGTCGCGGCTTGCGGGGGGGCGGCGAGGGCGGCCGAGCCCAGCATCAGGCTGGCGGCGAGGGCGGCGGGGGCGATCAGGTTACGCATGAGAGGACTCCTTCTGGTTTGCGCCGGATCAGACCGACGACACCAGATGGGCTCGCCGCCTCTCATCGGTTTCCGGGCGAGCCTCACATCGTTGCAAGGGTCACGGACGGCGCCGGCGTGCCCGGCGATCGTCGCGCCTACGCGGCGGCGCTCAAACCGTCAGTTCACGCGCCGAGATGGTGTAGCGGAAGCTGTCCGGCGCCAGCTCGTCGAAGCGACCGCTGTCGTTCTGGCCTTGCGGATACATCAGGAACGGCAGGGTGGAGCTGGCGGCGCTGCCCGGCAGGCTGATGTCGTGCGCCGTATTCCAGCCGACCCAGTTGCCCTCCCAGCCGCCGAACAGAGCCTTGTTCACCGGGGCGATCAGCGGGTTCCTGACGTCCCGGATCCACTCGGGCTTCTCCTGGCGCATCACCTTCAGCACGTCGGCCGGGTCCATGGCCACCCAGCCGTATTGGCTCAGGTAGACCTCGGCGCGGCAGTGCTGCGCGCCCGTTAGTCTGGCGGGGTCGCCGCCGAGTTCGCGGTAGCCGAAGGCGCAGGGCGCCAGGCGCAGGCCGTAGACGTCGCGGGCTGGCACGCCGACCGAACGGCACATGGCTACGAAAAGCGCGCTCAGGTCGGCGCACTTGCCGCCCAGGTCGCCGGTTTCCAGCATGACCTTGATGTCGCCCGTGCCGCAGCCGCGGGTCTTGGGATCGCGGTGGGCGTTGGCCACCATCCAGTTGTAGAGGGCGCGGGCCTTTTCCACGTCGGTCGTGGCCCCTTGCGTGGCGGCCAGCGCGGCCTTGCGCACCACGCCATCCACCGGCTGCAGGTCGGTCGCCGCCAGGTTGGCCTTCAGCACCGCCGGGTCTTCATGCGCCGCCGAGGGCTTGGACCAGTCCACGGCCCGGTTCCGCGTCTGCACGCGGCTGGTCAGCGCCAGGGTGGGCGCGGTCTCGCCGGCCGGGAATTCGGCGTGCAACATGCGCGCGCCTGCCTTGCGGTCGGACACCAGGCGGGCGCGGGCGGCGTTGCCGGTCCAGCTGTTGTCGAGGCTGCGCTGGTAGTCGTTGTGCAGGTCAGGCACGGGCAGCCACAGCTGGGTGGCTCCCCTCGCGTCGGTCACGGCCACAGTGGTGGTGACCTCGACGCTGCGCCATGCGCCCACCCGCGGCTCGAAGCGCGCGGCCGGGGCCTGGGCGCGAGCGGTTAGCGGCAGGGCTTGTGCGACCGCGCCGGCCAGGCCGGTCTGCAGCAGGGTTCGGCGGGTGGAATGGGGCATGGGGCTCTCCATCGGAGGGGTTCATGGAGCTGACGTTTTCGCCGACGATTCGAGCGATACCGTCTGGCGAATTCGGCATCGAATTCTGTGCTCGCCGGCACGCCGCGCAAACTGAAACGTCGAGTCTACACCCATAACTCGAACCCCGCAGGAAGGAGCCGCCTCACCGCACCTGAAACCGGCGCGACGTCTAGAGGGCTGACGCGGCGCCTAGGCCCGGGGCCCGTGGATTTTGCGTTCGACGGTCGGTTCGCCTACTTAGCGGGCGTGACGCACCACCCGCCCAACCGCCTCGCGGTCGCCCCGATGATGGACTGGACGGAAAGAACGAAATAAAACAATAGGTTACACGAACTCGTGTGCAAAATGTGTACACCCATGTTCGCGTAGAATTTCGGGTTTGTTCGCAGGATCGGTTGGGTCCAGCACCACATCGGACGACGGGCTGAGGACCGGCAGCGCTGCGCAATTGAGGGGCGCGGTGGACGTCAGCTATGCGCCAGGAGCGGACGTTGAGATCGACGCTGCGGGCACATTCAGCGCGTGCAGATGACCGGCCGGCGGCGTGTGGGGTGGCGCCGGTGCTTGGTCTACCGTGGGTGTGGTCGGCCCGCAGTCGCCCAGGGCTGCGCTGCCTTGTGACGGAGGCGCCGGAATACAGCAGCCTCTCCCCCGGGAGAGCCTGACCTCGAGCTCGTCAAGGTCTCCGCGCCGGGCGGCGCGGATCGCCGCAACAGCCCTACCGACCACAAGGGCGGGGCAGGACGACCACTCGTGACGCCTTGCCGGCGTTCGAAAGTTCGGCTTTTGGGCGCCCGGTGTGCTCCTCTTGGGGGTCAGACTTCGTAGAAGAGTTTGGGAAAGAGGCGGTCGACATCGTCGGTCGGGAGGCCGATGCGCACGGGCCCCTTCGGCGTGTCGCTTGTCAGAAGCCCGCGGCTGGTGAGCTGACTGAGGATCGCGCGCCCCATCCGATCGCCCAGGCCGGTGATGGCGGAGGCTTCGCCGCGCGGAAGCTCGCCCCGCGTCAAGGCGGCTTCCAAGAGCGCACCGCCGCGCGGGTCGAGGTCGGGATCGGATTCCACCAGCCGCTTCAGGCGCATCGAGAAATTGTCGAGATCGAACAGTCCGGTCATGAACTCGACTTGGTCGAGCGCGACCAGGAGGAACCAGAGCGTGAACTCCTGCAGGGCCTCGAGCGAGAGGTTGCCGCGACCGTCGCGGTCGCCGCGGCGCGGGCCGTCAGCCATCTCGAGCTTGGCCAGGTACTCGTCACGGTTCTTCAAGCCGCGCGCTAGGCCGCGTGAAATCGACCAAAGGCCGCCGGCGCCCATGCCGGCCTTGAGGAACATGGCGTGGGTCATCAGGCGACCCACCCGACCGTTCCCGTCTGGAAAGGGGTGGATGTAGGCGAACCGGTGATGGGCGGCCGGGATGTCGATGAGACGGGCTCGTGGCGGCTGCCCAAGGCGTTCGCCATAGACGTCTTGGAAGCGGGCCATGAAGTCAGTGACCCGGTCGCTTGAAGGCGGCTGATGACGGCCCACCTCAACGTCGTGCTTCGGCTCATGGCGAAAGACCCCCGGCTCCATCATGAAGCTGAAGTCCTTCCCCTCGATCAGCCGGAAGACGTCGGGGACTTCGGCGTAGAAGTCGCGATGAAGCTCCAAGATGAAATCCTGGGACGCGGGATCGCCCAGGGTCCCGGCGTGGAAGTGGGTGTCGATCCGCTGCTGGACGGTGATGTGCGCCCGCGCCTCCAGTTGCAGGTCGCGCTTGGCCGGATCTTCAGAGAGGTCGCCCTCGATCGCCGCAGCGATGTCGCGCGGCCGCGTGTTGTGGCCTTCGATAAGGTTGGAATAGTA
>JAQGIX010000229.1 GCA_028290925.1 Phenylobacterium sp.
GGTAGCTAAGTGTGGACAAGATAACCGCTGAAAGCATCTAAGCGGGAAACTTACCTCAAAACAAGGCTTCGCCGAGAGCCGTGGTAGACCACCACGTTGATAGGCCAGGTGTGGAAGTGCCGCGAGGTACGGAGCTAACTGGTACTAATCGCTCGATCGGCTTGATCGTTCTTATCAAAACTCATGAATGCTTTGCTTTGGCAAAGCCGACGATGATGTCTTCTTCTTTGCATCCGCTTCGTTGACCTGGTGGTTTTGCCGGGGGGTCCCCACCCGATCCCATTCCGAACTCGGTCGTTAAGCCCCCCTGGGCCAATGGTACTTCGTCTTAAGGCGCGGGAGAGTAGGTCGCTGCCAGGTCTACCAAGCGGATGCGCAGGTCGAACCCTTCAATCACGATAAGTCTTTAGAGCGTGACGCTCTGAACAGACGAACTTGCCGCGGGGTGGAGCAGCCCGGTAGCTCGTCAGGCTCATAACCTGAAGGTCACAGGTTCAAATCCTGTCCCCGCACCCAAGTTCTCCTCCGTCATCCATCTGAAACGGCCTCCCTCGCGGGAGGTTTTTTTCGTTTCGGATTCCAGCGGGCGACGGAATCCTCGCGCCACGACGTGTAGTTGTCGCCCAAGGGTTATTCTCTCGGCATGAGGGGCGTACCCTATTGGCGTACGGCGCATGATTCCACCCGGGGGGCGAGTTGCTGGAACTGTTGCGCGACAGGCTGAAGGGGCGCCCCGCGAGCCCATTCTTCGCGCGCCTGGCGGCCGCCGCGCCGGAGAAGCGCTACCTGATCGCCACCTCCGCCCGCTCCGGCAGCACCTTCCTGTGCGCCCGCATCGCCGACTACGGCGAGCTCGGCTTTCCGATGGAATTCCTGAACGAGAGCTATATTTCGGAATTCGACCGGCTGTTTCCACATCCGAATCTCGAGGACTACGAGCGCTATATCGCCGGCGCCTTCGCCTCGCGGCAGGGGATCTTCGGGGTGAAGACCGACTGGTGGCGCTTCCAGGAGGCGCGCAAGCTCGGCCTGTTCGAGACCCTGATCGAGCCGATCGACCTGATCGTGCACCTGCGGCGCGAGGACTTCGTCGCTCAGGCCGTGTCGCTGGCGCTGGCCGTCGAGACCCAGGTCTGGCACGGCCGCGACGTCCACACGGACGGCCTCGACGCCTGGCACAACGACGTCACCTACGACGCGGCCAAGGTGAAGGCCCACGCCCGCAACATCCTCAACCAGGAATACCACTGGCGCCGGTTCATCGCCGAGGCGGAGACGCCGGCCCTGGACATGACCTACGAGCGCGTGGCTCAGGACGTGGACGGGGCGATCCGCAGCCTGGCCAACGCCTTCGACCTCAGGCTCGGCGCCCGTCCCGCGGCCTCCGACGCGGTGCGGCGGGCGCGGAGCCGGACCGCACAGGCCTGGTGCGAGCGGTTCCGCGAGGAGTGCGATGACTTCGTCGCCTTCTGGACGGAATACCGCGGCCTGATCACCGCGGCCTAGTCGCCGGGCTTGACCGTGGCCCGTCGATAAACTGCCGCTCAGCGTCAATTGTTGTTGCAACCGTCCTCCGGCGCAGCTTGATTTGCTCGGTTGAGCAAAGGCGCACCGATGAGCAGTCTCGCCCCGCCGATTCAGATCGCCGCCACCTCCGCCGCCGTGGCCTGGCCACTGGTCGCCGGCGCCACCCTGGTGCTGTGGACCAAGGCCCGCGCCGCCGAGCGCCGGCGCCGCCTGGCCACGATCGAGGGCGGGCTGCAGGGCCTGTTTCGATCAGTCGAGGCCCAACCCCTGCCGGATCGCCTGGAACTGGTGGTCGAGGCGCTCGAGGAGCAGGGGGCCGTGACGCCGAAGGTTCGGCGCCCGGTGAACCGGCCGCGCCGGAAGCCCGCGCCGGCGTCCTAGTCGGCCCGCTCAGGCGTTGCGCGCCGTCAGTCCACCGTCCACCGGGATCACCGCGCCGGTGATGTAGGACGCCGCGGGCAAGGCGAGGCTCAAGGTGATGTGCGCCACCTCTTCCGGGGTCCCGTAGCGCCCGAGCGCCGTGCGCCGCCGGGCGAACGTGGCGCGGTCGGCTTCGGGGATGTTCCCGGTCATGCCGGTCAGGATCGGCCCCGGGCAGATACAGTTGACGGTGATCGCCTCGCGGCCGAGCTCGACGGCGAGCGCCCGGGTGAGGCCGGTGACGCCGGCCTTGGCGGCCGCGTAGGCGCTGTCCCGCGCTGTCGCGCCCAACGCCTCGGTGGAGGCGATGTTGATGATCCGCGGGCTGGCGGAGCGGCGCAGGTGGGGCAGGGCGGCGCGCACCAGGCGCTGGTGGGCGGTGAGCAGGACGGCCAGAGCCCGGTCCCAGACGTCCTCGTAGTCCTCGGAGTCGATCGGTGAAAAGGCCGAGACGCCGGCGTTGTTGACCAGGATGTCGAGGCCGCCGAACCGCTCGGCGACTGCGTCCGTCACCCGTCGGATCGCCGCGCCGTGGCCGACGTCCAGCGCCCGGGCCGCGGCGCTCTGCCCCTTGGCCTGCAGGTCCTCGGCGAGCGCCCGGACGGCGGCCTCCGAGACATCGGTGGCCGCGACGTTGGCGCCCTCGGCGGCGAACACCTCCGCCGTCGCCCGGCCCATGCCGCTGGCCGCGCCGGTGATGAGGACGGTGAGGCCGCGCACTGAGCGGCTCAGGGGCGCGGCGGTCACAGGCTGAGCCCTCCATCGACGATCAGGGTCTGGCCGACCACATAGGCCGCCAGCGGCGAGGCCAGGAACAGGGCCGCGCCCGCCATGTCCTTGGGCGTGCCCATCCGGCCGGCCGGGATGGCCCGCAGCGCGCCCTCGCGCCGCTCGGGGTGCTCGGTCGTCACCTTGGTGAGCTTGGTGTCGACCAGGCCGGGCGCGAGCCCCACCACGCGGATCCCCTCGCGGGCCCAGGCTTCGCCCAGGGTCTTGGTCAGGCTGACCGCGCCGGCCTTGGAGGCTGCGTAGGCCGGGTTGCCGCGGTTGGAGGTGAAGCCGGAAACCGAGCTTACGATGATCATCACCCCGCCGCGGCCGGCGAGCGGGGCTTTGAACTTCGCCGCGCAGGCCATCAGGCTGTCGAGGTTGACCGCCATGACGCGGTCCCAACCCTCCGGCTCGAACTCGCCTCGCCGATAGACCACCGTGCCCTGGCAGAGCACCAGCACATCCAGCCCGTCGGCGAGCGACTCCGCGGCGGCGATCTGGGCGCGGTCGCCCACGTCGACCTGTGCATAGCCGAGGCCTGACAGGTCCGAACCTTCGACGCCGGCGTAGTCGGCCGCGGTCGCCCGCGTGCCCCAGACGTGGACCTCGGCGCCGCGTTCGCGGAAGGCGTGGGAAATCCCGTTGCCGATGCCGCTGGAGCCGCCCACCACCAGGACGCGTCGGCCGGAGAAATCGAGCTCGTCCATCAGCGCCCCTTGAACACCGGCTCGCGCTTCTCGAGGAAGCTGGCGACGCCTTCCTTGTGGTCTTCGGTGCGCATCAACCGGCGGATCTCGGCGATCGCCCAGGTCCCGATCTCGCGCGGATCGCCGTAGGCGGCGCGCTGCAGCCCGGCCTTCAGCGCCTGGACGGCGAGCGGCGGGTTGGCGGCGATGCGGGCGGCCAGCGCCAGGGCGCGCGGCATCAGCGCCTCGTGGGCCACGACCTCGCTGACCAGGCCGATGCGCAGCGCCTCGGCTGCATCGATGACGTCGCCGGTGAACAGCAACTCCGCCGCCTTGGCCGGGCCGACCACGGCCGGCAAGCGGTAGAAGCCGCCCACGTCGCTGACCAGGCCGCGCTTGACGAACAGCTCGGCGAAGCGGGCCTTCTCCGACGCGAGGCGGATGTCGGCGAACAGGGCCAGCTCCATCCCCCAGCCGACCGCGGCGCCGTTGACGGCGGCGATCAGCGGCTTGGCGCACTCCAAGGCGGCCATGGCGGCCGGGGTCGGCGCCGCCTCGCGCGGTGTGGTCGAGGCGGAAAACGCTTTCGGCCCGGCCATGATCTCGGCCACGTCGTCGCCGGAGCAGAAGGCGGGATCGGCGCCCGTCACCACGACGCAGCGGACCTCCGGATCGGCGGACGCCGCGCGCAGGGCGGCCTCCAGCTCGTCATAGGCCTGGTAGTTCAGCGCATTGCGCCGATGCGGCCGGTTGAGGGTGATCACCGCGACGTGGTCCGTCGCCGCGCAGGCGACGCATTCGAAGGCCTCGGTCGTCTCGGTCATGGAGCCCATGCGCCGCCCTCCCTCTTTTCCTGGAATGCTTGGCACGCACGGCCGGCAGGTCAACGCTGACGCCGGGTCAGGCTTGCCTTGGCGTGCGGCGGCGGGAACATGGGTCGCTCAAGGGGAGGATGCATGGCGGAATTCCGCACCATCGACGCCGGCGAAGCGACGCTGCGCTGCGCCCTGCAGGGCGCAGGCCCGCTGGTGATCCTGGTCCACGGCTTCCCGGAGAGCTGGTTCTCGTGGCGCCATCAGCTGGCGCCCATCGCCGAGGCCGGCTTCACCGCCTGCGCCATCGACGTGCGCGGCTATGGCGGGTCGGATAAGCCGCTGGCGATCGAGGCCTACGCCATGGAGCAGCTGACGGCCGACGTGGTCGGTGTCGCCGACGCGCTGCAGCCGGATCGCCCGGCGATCCTGGTGGGCCACGACTGGGGGGCGCCGATCGTCTGGAACACGGCGCTGACCCGGCCGGAGCGGATCGCCGCCGTGGCGGGGCTGTCGGTGCCCTATACCGGGGTGCCGAACCGGCCGTTCACCGAGGTGTTCGACGCGCTCTTCACCAAGAAGAACCACTTCTTCTACCAGGCCTGGTTCCAGAAGGTGGGGCCGCCCGAGGCGGAGGCCGAGGCCGACGTGCGCGGCTTCCTGCGCAAGTTCTACTACGGCATCTCCGGCGACGCGCCGGACGGCAGCTGGCCGCAAAAGCCGGCGGACGCCACCTTGCTGGAAGGCATGGTCGATCCGGACCCGTTCCCCGCCTGGCTGACCGCCGACGAGCTCGACTACTATGTCGGGGAGTTCGAGCGCTCCGGTTTCCGCGGGCCGATCAATCGCTACCGCAACCACGAGCGGGACTTCGTGTGGCTGCAGGCCTTCAAGGACCGCAAGATCGAGCAGCCTTCGCTGCTGATCGGCGGCGACCGGGACCCGGCGTTCAACGGCTTCGGCCGCATCGCCGACCCGGCGGCCCTGATGCGCCAGCACGCCACCGACCTGCGCGGCGCGCACGTCTTGCCGGGCTGTGGCCACTGGACCCAGCAGGAGCGGCCCGACGAGGTGAACCGCCTGCTCGTCGACTGGCTGAAGGGGCTGCCGCGATGATCGAGCTCTACCATTGCCCCGACGCCCGCTCGTTCCGTGCGCTCTGGGCGCTGGAGGAACTGGGCCTGCCCTACGAGCTGCACCTGCTGGCGTTCCCGCCGCGGGCGCGGGCGCCGGAATACCTGCAGATCAATCCACTGGGCACCATCCCGGCGCTGATCGACGGGCCGACGTTCATGACGGAATCCGTGGCCATCGTTCAGTACCTCGCGACCCGCCACGGGCCGAGCGAGCTGGCGCTGGGCGTGGACGATCCGGCCTACGGCGCCTGGCTGAACTGGCTCTATTTCGGCGAGGCGACCCTGACCTTCCCGCAGACCCTGGTGCTGCGCTACCGCACCCTGGAGCCCGGCCGCGCCGAACAGGTGGCCGACGACTACGCCAAGTGGTTCCTCTCGCGGCTCAAGCACGTGGACCGGGCGCTGGCCAACGGCGACTGGCTCTGCGCCGGCCGGTTCACCGGCGCGGACATCTCGGTGGGCTACGCCCTGCTGCTGGCCAGCCACCTGAAGCTGCTCGACAGCGCCTCGCCGGCGATCGGCGCATACTGGGAGCGGCTGAAGGCCCGGCCGGCCTTCCAGGCCGCCAAGCGCGTCCAAAAGGCGGAACTGTCGGAGATCCTGCCGTGACGATCACCCTCTACGAACATCCGCTGTCGCCCTACGCCCAGAAGGTCAAGATCCTGATGCGGGAGAAGGGCCTGGCCTTCGAGGCCGTGCTGCCGCAGGGGATGGGCGCGGGCGGCGCCCGAGGCGCCTTCGTCGAGGCGAACCCGCGGGCCGAGGTGCCGGCGCTGGTGGACGGCGAGGTCCGGGTCTTCGATTCCACCGTCATCCTGGAATATCTGGAGGACGCCCATCCGGAACCGGCCATGCGGCCGGCCTCGGCGGCCGAACGGGCGCGGGTGCGCATGCTCGAGGAGGTGATGGACACCCACTTCGAGGCGATCACCTGGGGCCTGTCGGAGCTCAGCTGGTTCCGCCGGGCCGAAGGCGCCCAGGCCGAGGCGATCCGCGCCGCCGCGACCCGGCAGCTGGCGGGCTTCTACAGCTGGCTGGAGCGCCAGCTGGGCGACCGGCCGTGGTTCAATGGCGAGGCCTTCGGCTGGGGGGACCTCTCAGTGATCCCGTTCGTCAACGGCGCGGTCGGCCAGGGACACGCCTTGCCGGAGGGCTCGCGGCTCGCCGACTGGCTGGCCCGGGCCAACGCTCGGCCCTCGGTGGCGCAGACGGTGGGTGACATTCGGGAGTGGACCCGCAACGCCGGCATGGGCGACGTGGCCGACCTGGTCGCCAAGGGTTTGTTCAAGCGCGAGTACCGCGACCACCGTCTGGAATGGATGATCAAGAGCGGCGGGCTGGACGTCGTGCTGAAGGGCATCGAGCACGACAATATCCGCTTCGCCCCGGAGTTCAGCTAGTGGCCGCCGAGATCATCCTGCACCACTACGACACCTCGCCCTTCTCCGAGAAGCCGCGGGTGATGTTCGGGATCAAGGGCCTGGCCTGGCGCTCGGTAATCCAGCCGGTGATCATGCCCAAGCCGGAGCTGGTCCCGCTGACCGGCGGCTATCGGCGCATCCCGGTGATGCAGATCGGCGCCGACCTCTACTGCGACACCCAGGTGATCCTGGCCGAGATCGAGGCGCGCGCGCCAGAGCCCAGACTGGTGCGCGGCGCCGACTGGGCGGTCAACATCTGGGCCGACCGGCTGTTCTTCCAGGCGACGGTGGCCGTGGTGTTCGGGGCGATCGGCGACCATGTGCCGAAGGACTTCATCGCCGACCGGGAGAAGCTTTCCGGACGGCCCTTCGACATGGCGGCCATGAAGGCCGCAGCGATTCCGATGAAGGCCCACTGGCGAGCCCACGCGGGGTGGATCGAGGACGGCTTGGCGGCCGCGGATTTTCTAGGTGGATCAACACCGTCGCTCGCTGACATCTCAGCCTACATGAATGTCTGGTGGCTTTCCGCGGCGGTGCGGACGGAGGCCGACGAGCTGTTGGCCCGCTTCCCGCGGGTGGGCGCCTGGCGCGGCCGGATGCGCGCGATCGGCCACGGCCAGCGATCGGAGATGACCGGCGCCGAGGCGCTGGAGGTCGCCCGTGACTCGCAGCCTGCGCCGGGGCCGGCCCACGATCTCGCCGATCCCCTGGGATTGTCCCCCGGCGAACTGGTCAGCGTGAGCGCCGATGACTACGGGCGCGACGCCATCGCCGGCCGCCTCGTGGCGCTGACGCCGGAGCGGGTGATCATCGCCCGCGAAACCGAAGACCTCGGCCGCCTGCATGTCCATTTCCCGCGCATCGGCTATCTGATCGCGCGGGTCTGATCCGGAGAAACCAAGCCATGAACGACCGCGTGACGGTGGACATCCAGGACGGCGTCGCCGACGTGCGCCTGGTCCGCGCCGACAAGATGAACGCCCTCGACAACGCCATGTTCGCAGCCCTGGTGGAGACCGGCGAGCGGCTGAAGACCGAGGCCGGCCTGCGGGCCGTGGTGCTGTCCGGCGAGGGCCGCGCGTTCTGCGCCGGCCTCGACATGGGCAACTTCCAGCAGATGGCCTCCGGCGAGCGGGCCGGCGGGCAGGGGACGACCGGCTCGCTGGTGACGGCCGACCGCACGCCGGGCGGGTCGAACCGGGCGCAGCAGGCCTGCATGGTCTGGCGCGAGATTCCCGTGCCGGTGGTGGGCGCGATCCACGGCGTGGCGTTCGGCGGCGGCTTCCAGCTGGCCCTGGGCTGCGACCTGCGGTTCGTGACGCCGGACGTCCGCCTCGCCGTGCTGGAGATCAAGTGGGGCCTGATCCCCGACATGGCCGGCATCGCCCTGATGCGCGGCTTGGTGCGCGACGACGTGGCCCGCGAGCTCACCTGGACCGGCCGGATCTTCAACGGCGAGGAGGCGCTGGCCATGGGGCTCGCCACCCGCGTTTGCGCCGATCCCCGCGCCGAGGCCCTGGCGCTGGCCCGCGAGATCGCAGGCAAGAACCCGAACGCCATCCGGGCCGGAAAGCGGCTGATCAACCTGATGGCCGAAGCCGACCAGCGGACGATCCTGCTCGAGGAGAGTCGCGAACAGACCGCGCTGATCGGCTCGGCCAACCAGGTGGAGGCGGTGACGGCGAACCTGCAGAAGCGGACGCCGTCCTTCGCCGATTAGGCTCCTGGCTAGCGCTGGGCGTAAGTCAGGCCGAGAGCCGGCGCCTGGGCGAAGGTGGCCTTCACCGTATGGGCCACGCAGGCCCGCTGGGTGTCGACCTGAAGGCTGGAGCCCACGGTCTCGCGCCAGCACAGGGTCTCGGCGGCCTTGACGATCTCCGCCTTGAGTTGGGCCGTGGTCTTGCCCTTGATGCTGATGTGGATGGATTCCGCGGCGCTCGCAGGAGCGGCGAGGAGGGCGGCGGCTGCGGCCGCCAGCGTGATCATTCGAAGCATTTTTTCGGTTCCAGGATAAGGTTGTCGCCAACCCGTTTCCCGGCGTTCCTCTCGGCGAAGTGCGGAACTGTCGTCCGACCTCGACGCCTGAGAACAGGTTCGAACGACTCAGGGTGGTGCGCAATCGCAATCCAAAGCTGCAGGGCGGATTTCCGCCGGACGCCCAAGAAGCCGGCGGTTGACGCCGCGTAAGCAGGCGCCGGACGGCATCGGCGGCGGCGTCAGCCAAACGACACGAGCGCGTCACGATTTCGGGTCTATGCTGCGGCCGTTGGGGGTCTCTTCAAGGAGACTTGGCTATGTTCGTTCCGGAAATGAAGGATCACGCCGCCAATCTCGGCGCGCGGATGACCGAGGGGTCCAGCGCCGTCATGGTCGCGGCGTTCGACCTGTTCGACCGGCGCACACGCGCCGTCGCCGACTACTGGGCGTCCGCAGCCCAGACCTGGGAACCCGAGGCGCGGCTGGCGCTGCAGCTCGGCTATTTCGAACGGATGGCCGACGACTATGCGGCCGTCATTTCGGAGGCGCTGACGCCCTGGTCGGATGGCCTTGCGGACCCCCCCGCCGCCGCTGCGACACCGGAGACGCCGCCGGCCCTGGTGGCGGAGCCGCCGCACGTGGCCGAAGAGCCGCCTGCGGCCGAGCCGCCGAAGCCGGTCCGCGCGGCGAAGCCGCCCGAGCCGTCAGCCCCGGCCGATGAAGGGCATGTTGGTGGCCATGACAGTCATGAACTGGACGTTCGCCACTAGTGGCAGCCCGGCCATGTAGACGACGGCGTCGGCCACGGCCTGGACCTCCATCACCGGCTCCGGCGCGACCGATCCGTCGGCCTGCAGGACGCCGCGGCTCATGGCCCGGGTCATCTCGGTGCCGGCGTTGCCGATGTCGATCTGGCCGCAGGCGATGTCGTAGGCGCGGCCGTCCAGCGACGTGGACCGCGTCAGGCCGGTGATCGCGTGCTTGGTGGCGGTGTAGGCGACCGACCGGGGCCGCGGCGCATGGGCCGAGATCGAGCCGTTGTTGATGATCCGCCCGCCGCGCGGGTCCTGGTCCTTCATCGCCCGGAACGCGGCCTGGGTGCAGAGGAAGGCGCCCGTCAGGTTGATGTCGACGACCCGTCGCCACGCCTCGAGGGAGAGCTCCTCCAGCGGGACGGGCGGGGCGCCGGTCCCGGCGTTGTTGAACAGCAGGTCGAGCCGCCCGAAGCGGTCGCGGACCGTCTCGAACAGCTGGTCCACCGAGGCCTTATCGCTGACGTCGGCGATCACCGGCAGGGCGCGGCCGGGGGTGTCGGCCATGCCGGCGGTTTCTTCCAGGAGTTCGCCGCGGCGGCCGGCCAGCCCCACCGACCAGCCGGCGTTCAGCAGCGCGAGCGCGGCGGCGCGGCCGATGCCGGTGCCGGCGCCGGTGACGATCGCGACCTTGATCATATCTGTCGCCATGCCGTCTTCGTAGCGGCGAAGGCGGGCGGCCGCTAGCCGCGGCTCAACCGCAGGGCCGTATCCAGGTGCTTCTGGAGATCGGGCAAGGTGGCTTGGGCGAGCTCGGCGACAGGCCCGCGCCCGTGCGCCTCGCGCCGGAATTCGGCGACATCCTTGCGATGGTCCTTGGCCATGTAGCGGACGAACTCGCGATCGAACGCCGGGCCGCTGAGACGGCGCAGCTTCTGCGCCTCCTGGCGGGCTTCCGGCATCATCTCGGAGGTGTCTGGCACGCCCAGCCGGCCGGCGACGCGCACCGCGGCATCGCGGGCGTGGAGGTGATCGTCGTGCAGCATGCGGCCATAGTCGCGCACACCAGCGCTTGCGCCCCGCTCGGCCGCCATCTGGCCCAGCATCATCTCCGAATTGTCACCGCGGATGGCGTCCATCAGGAAGTGGCGGTCCTGCCCTGGTTGGGCCTGGGCTGCGCCCCCGAGGATGACGGCGAGCGCGGCGCCGAGAGGTCGATAGAGCATGCAGTATCTCCGCCGGTGTGGGTTCGCGGAGACAACCGGTCGCTCGAGCGCCGGTTCCGCGCGCCTCATGGCGGACGGAACGGTGCGGATGGGCTAGGACGTTCCGCAATAGGAGGGGGAACCATGCCGACCGATCTTCCGCCGCCGACCAACCAGGTCGAGGTCGTGGTGGTCTATCCGCCCAGGCTCGCGCCGCTGGGCGGCGAGGCCGCCTTCAGCGCGGTGCAGATCGGGCCCGAGATCCTCAAGACCACGCCCAGGCTCGACGAGGCGCTGAAGCGCGTGCCCGGAGTGTCGCTGTTCCGGCGTACCAGCAGCCTGGCGGCGAACCCCACGACCCAGGGGTTGTCGCTGCGGGCGATCGCGCCGTCGGGAGCCGGGCGGGCGCTGGTGACGCTGGACGGCGCGCCCCAGAACGACCCGTTCGGCGGTTGGGTGATCTGGACGGCCCTGCCGCCGGAAGGCCTGGAGGGCGCGACGATCGTGCGCGGCGCGGGCGCCGGGCCCTATGGCGCGGGCGCCCTGACCGGCGTGGTCGCCCTGCAGGAGCGCGGCGCGACCGACGGCCTTTCCGCGCTGGACGTCTCGGGCGGCGACCGGCGCACCTATCGCCTGGCGGCGGCCGGCGGCGGCCCCGGCCTCTTGGTGGTCGGCCAGGCTGAGACCTCGGCCGGCTACACTCCGGTGCGTGGCGCCGCGGCCGGCCGGGCGGACACGCCGCTGACCCTGCGCGATGAATCACTGTCCTTCCGCATCCAGCACGAGCTGGCGGACGGCGTCGAAGGCTCGGCCCGGCTGGGCGCTTTCGAGGAGCGGCGCGGCGCGGGGCTGCTGGGTGCGGGCTCTGTGGCCTCCGGCGCCTCGGGGACTTTCACGCTCGGCCGTACGCCGGCCCAGGGGGTGGGCGGCTGGCGGCTGCAGCTTTGGGTGCGCGGCAGCGACCTGCAGAACAGCTCCGTGGCGGTGGCGGCGAACCGGGCGACCACCACGCTGGCCAACGACGAGTATTCGACGCCGGCCATCGGCTACGGCCTCAACGCGGCCTTGCAGGGCAAGGCCGGGGCGATCTCCTGGGAGAGCGGCCTCGACGTGCGGTTCGCGCGGGGGACCGAGTTCGAGCGCTTCCGGGCGGTGGGCGGGGTCTTCACCCGCGGCCGCGAGGCGGGCGGCGAGACCCTGGTGGGCGGGGCCTATCTCGAAGGCGCCTACGACCAGGCGCCCTGGATCCTCACCGGCGGCGTGCGTCTGGACGGCTGGTCGAACTTCAAGGCCAAGCGGCGGGAATGGGACCTCACCACGGGGCTCAACACCCTCGATCAGCATAGTGCGGACGCCTCGGGCACGACGCCGACCGCCAGGCTCGGGGCGCGTTACAGCCTCACGCCGGCGCTCTGGCTACGGGCCGCGGCCTACGCCGGCTTCCGGCCGCCGACCCTCAACGAGCTGCACCGGCCGTTCCGGGTCGGCAACGATGTCACCGAGGCCAATCCGGACCTGAAGCCGGAGACGTTGTCCGGCGTCGAGGCCGGCATCGGCGGCGACGGCTTCGCCCACTGGTCGGGGACGGCCTTCTATAACTGGCTCAAGGACCCGATCACCAACGTCACGGTCGGCATCGGCCCGGGGACCTTCCCGACCGCCGGCTTCATCCCGGCGGGCGGCACGCTGCGCCAGCGGCGCAACGCCGGCGAGATCAGGGCCTATGGCTTCGAGGGCGAGGTGTCAGGCGAAGTCTCGCCGGCGCTCGGCTGGCGGGCCGCGGTGTCGGCGACCCACGCCCGCGTGGACGGTGGCTCCGCCGCGCCGCAGCTCACCGGCCTGCGCCCCGCCCAGACGCCGGAGCTGACGGTGACCGCGGGGCTCGACTGGCGGCCGGTCGACAAGCTCAGCCTCACCGCCGATGTGCGCTACGAGAGCTCGCGCTTCGAAGACGACCTGAACAGCCGCAAGCTGCGCGCCGGGACCGAGATCGACGTGCGGGCCGGCTGGAGCGTCGCGCCGCGTTCGGAGGTCTATCTGGCGGTGGACAACCTTGCCGACGCCGAGATCGATGTCGGCCAGACGGCCGATGGGGTGACCAGCTTCTCGGCGCCGCGGACGCTGCGCGTGGGCTTCGCCTACCGGCGCTAGGCGGGCTGGGCGAACAGCTCTTCGTGCCGCGCTAGGATGCGCGGCCAGAGCGCCGCCGCCTGCGGCAGATGCAGGTCGAAGTCGCGGGCCAGGACGTCCACGAGTTCCGCGGCCGAGCCGATCAGGTGATCCTCGGCGCCGTCGGGCCGCACGCGCTTCAGGATCCGGCCGCGCAGCACCAGGATTTCGCCTGGCCGGTGACGCTGGGCCGTGGCGTTGAGCACGAAGGGGCTCTCCGGCCACGTCTGCAGCCAGTGGCACTTCTCGGCGAGCATCGCCGGATCGGCCGCCTCCAGGGTGAAGTCGAAGTTGGCGGCGCCGCCGAACGCGTGGTTGTGGAAGCGCCACCAGCGGTCGTCGAGCCTCTCGAGGCGCATCTCGAAGCCACCGCTGCGGATCGGACCCTCACGCAAGGGGAAGGGCTCGAAGGCGCCATCGCCGAAGCCCACGTCGGCGATCCAGGGTTCGTCCAGGTCGATCTTCAGCACCAGGTGGTTGCCCACCATGACCGCGCCCATCAGGTCGCGGCGCACGCCGCCGGCCAGGCGGGTGACGGAAAAGCCGATGGCCTGCAGGGCGTGGCCGAACAGGCCGTTCATCTCGTAGCACCAGCCCCCGCGGCGCCCGGTGACGATCTTCTCAAAGGCGGCTTCTGGGTCGGTGGTCACCGGCCGGCCGAACTGGACGTCGAGGTTCTCGTAGGGGATGGCCAGCAAGTGGGCGCGGTGCAGGGCGGCCAGGGTCTGGGCGTCGAGGCGCGCCTGCCCGTCAAATCCGATGCGGTCGAAATAGGCCTGCAGGTCCATGGGCGCCCCCGTAGAGGTTCACAGTTAGGGCGTCGCCCGGGCCATCGCTAGTCCGCCTTCTCCGGTTTGGGGGCCGGCGCCTGGCCGGTGATCAGGGCGACGAACTCGGGGCGGATATTCTCCGTGCCCTTCTCCTGGATGTGCTGGACGATGCGGGCGCCCACCGCCGCGCGGACCTGGGTGGTGAACTCCTCCTTGTTGCCGCGCACCCAGTCCATGGAGGCCTGGCGGTTCACGTTCAGCGCCTGGAACTGCGGGAAGACGTAGCGGGCGACCAGCTCGTAGGAGCGCTTCTTGGCCGCCCAGGGCGCCCAGTTGTGGTCCATGAACAGGAAGGCGCCGAAGCCCGAGCTCTCCTCCACCAGTTGCTGGATGCGCGCCGCAGCGTCCTCCGGCGTGCCGATCACCGCCATGCCGGTGTCGATCATCGCCTTCACCGGATCGTCGCCCTCCGGCACCAGCGGCAGGTTGGCGATCTCCCGGAAGTAGTAGATCCACTTGTCGAGGCCGAAGCGGACGTCGGCCATGGCTTGCTCGCGGGTCTCGGCGATGTGCATGGGCCCGACCAGGCGCCAGGCGTTGCGGTCCATGATCTGGCCGTGCTCGGCCGCCTGTTCGGTGGCGATCGCCCAGTTGGAGGCCAGCGCATTGAAGCCGGCGGTGGTCGTGGCGCCCAGCGACAGCAGGCCCAGGCCATGCTGGCCAGCCGCCCGCGCGCCGGTCGGTGAGACCTGGCTCGCCACCGCCATCTCCACGGACGGCCGCGAATAGGGCGTCATCTGCAGGCGGGCGTTCTTCAGCTCGAACCAGTCCGACTGGTGGGTGACCTCCTCGCCGCGCAGCAGCTTCACCAGCACGCCCAGCGCCTCGTCCATGCGGTCGCGCTGCTTCTGCACCGGGATGCCCATCATCCAGGCGTCGGAGACCAGAGCCCCGGGCCCGGCCCCGAACATCACCCGCCCGCGGGTCATGTGGTCGAGCTGGTTGATCCGGTCGGCCAGCATCAGCGGATGGTGGTAGGGGAGCGACGACACGCCGGTGCCCAGCCGGATGTGCTTGGTGCGCTCGGCCGCCGCGGCGATGAACACCTCGGGGGAGGCGATCAGCTCGTAGGCGGCGGAGTGATGCTCGCCGATCCAGGCCTCGTCGTAATTCAACTGGTCCAGCCACTCCACCAGCTCCAGGTCGCGCTGGATGGCCAGCGTCGGGTTCTCCTCGACGGGGTGGAACGGGGCGATGAAGGCGCCGAAGCGCAGACGCTGAGGCAGCACGGGCTCTTCTCCCTTGGCCGCGCGCCGCGTTGTTCCCCGGCGCGCGCAGAGCAAAGGCCACTTTAGGGGCCCGACGTGGCGTAAGGCTAGGGCGCGGCCTCGTCGCGCGCTGCCTCCAGGAAGTGGATCACCGACAGCTCGAAGGCGCGGCCATCCTGGCCCGCGTCGAACGGCCGGTCGCCGGC
>JAQGIX010000304.1 GCA_028290925.1 Phenylobacterium sp.
AGCTTGCTCTCCGGCGAGGCCGCCACGGCCTCGATCCAGCGGCCCGGGAGCTTGGCCAGCTCCTCGGCGCTCCCGGGGCGCGACAAGACCAGCAGGACGACGTCGCCGCCGGTGAGCAGGCCCTCGCCGGACGGATGGACCGCCGCCGCCAGCACCGCCCCGTCATGGGCCTCCAGCGTCTCGCCGGCCTCGAAGCGCACCGTCCCGTCGCCGAGCGCGAAGGCCGCGCGGCCGGCCGCATCGAACAGGGCCGCGGTGACATAGGCGTCGAAGGACTGGTTCATCGGGGGTCCCTCTAAGCCCTCGGCCCGAGATCGTCATCTCTTTGCGACGGCGCCAGGGTTTGGCCTCCCCTCCGCCCTTCGCGGCCGCTCACCGGGGAGGCAGGGGAACGGAGTTCTCGGAATTTGGCGGATTCTCGCCCACGGGATGCCCGCCCGCCGGCCCTGCCGCCCCACCCGGGCGCTTCGGGCTTTACATTCGCAAAACGACTTGCCAAAGGTCTGGCGACGATCAGCGAGGGCGCGGACGCCGCCGCCCAAGGGAAGGAACTGCGAATATGGCTGCAAAGCTGGGCGGTCAGGGAGGCGGACGTTTCAGCCTCGGCCAGAACAGCGACATCAACGTCACGCCCTTCGTGGACGTGATGCTGGTGCTCCTCATCATCTTCATGGTGGCGATCCCCGCCGCGACGGTGTCGATCAAGCTCGACCTGCCGCCGGCCGTTCCGCCGCCCCCCGGCACCAAGGTGAAGGACCCGGTGCTGATCAACCTGCAGCAAGGCGGCGCGATCTTCATCGGCGACCGCGGCACCAGCCTGGACACGCTGATCCCGGACCTTACCGCGCGGCTGAACCAGGAAGACCCGGCGATCCCGGCGCCCGAGCAGCGGGTCTATATCCGCGCCGACAAGACGGTTCGCTACGGCGACTTCATGGCGGTGATGAACACCCTGCAGGGCAACGGCTTCTACCAGGTGGCCCTGATCAACGAAGAGCTGGGCTAAGCTCCCTTCGATTGCGGACTTCGAACGCCCGTCGGGGAAAACCCGGCGGGCGTTCTGTCAATTGACCTCGCCTCTGCTGTCACCTGAGACGCCGAACTGCGTTATCAAGGCGTGCAGCCTAACCCGCGTGTGCCCGCCTACGTCGAACTGAACGGCCGGCTCGGCTGGAACGTGACCGACCGCCGGCAGGGGTTGCTGTCCGGCTTCCGCCGGCTGCACGACCATCACCAGAACGTCATCGCCCCGGCGGTGAACGCGGTTCCGCGCAGCCGCTTCGCCGAGCTGCGCTGGAGGTGCTGACGTGGCGCGGACGGGGCCAGCCGAGGTCGGGCGGGCGGCGGCGCTCCTGCTGACGCTCGCCGGGCCGGCGCAGGCCCACATGAGCGACCTCAAGCTCGCGGTGAAGGCGGCCTACCTCTGCAAGCTGGGGCCGTTCGTCGCCTGGCCGGCCGCCGCCTTCGGAACCGCCGAGGATCCGCTGGTCATCTGCATCCAGGGCGCCGACCCGTTCGGCCGCGTGGTCGACCGCGAAGTCGCCGGACGGCGGGTCGGAACCCATCCGATGGTGGTGCGCCGCATACTGCGGCTGGAGCGCGGCTCCGGCTGCCATATCGCCTATGTGGCGGGATCGGGCAGCCAGTCGGCCGACCAGGCGCTGGCGGCCGTGGATGGCGCGCCGGTGCTCACCGTCACCGATTCCGACCGCGGTCCCGCCAAGGGGGTCGTGCACCTGGTGCTGGATGGCGGGAAGGTCCGATTCGCGATCAACGCCGCGCAAGCCCAGGCCGACGGGCTGGGGATCAGCTCGAAGCTCCTGGCGTTGGCTGTGGGCGCGTCGCGATGAGGCTCGCCTGGCCCAACCTGTCGGAACGCCGGCTGACCACCATGGCCTGGATCAGCGCGGTGGTGCTGGTGGCGGCCAGCGCGGCGCTGGGGCTGCGCGCCGAGGTCGCCTTCCGCCGTGACCTGACCAGCCAGACCAACGCCCAGGCCGACATCCTGGCTTCCAGCCTGACGGCGGCGCTGGCCTTCGACGACCTACTGGCCATGGAGCAGTACGTCCAGGCGCTGAGGGCCAATCCGCGTCTCTCGGCGGCCGCGGTCTATGACGCGCAGGGCCGCGAACTGGTCGGCTTGCACCTCCGCCACATGCGGCCCCCGCCGATCACGATCGGACCCGTGCGCACCGAATGGACCGACGGGCGCGTGCGGGCCACCCGCCGGGCCGCTGAGCAGGGCCAGACCCTGGGCTATGTATTCATGGAGACCCGCCGGGATTCCTGGAGCGCGATCCTAGGCCGGCACGTGGGCGTCGGCCTGCTGACGCTGATGGGCCTGATCCTGATGGTGCTGGTGAGCTCGGCGGCCGCCAAGCTGCAGGCCCGCGCGAGCGAGCTGGCGCAGGCCAACGCGCGGCTGACCGAGGAGATGGGCGCGCGCGCGCAGGCCGAGGAGGCGCTGCGCCAGAGCCAGAAGATGGAGGCGCTGGGCCAGCTGACCGGCGGCATCGCCCACGATTTCAACAACCTGCTGCAGGTGATCATGGGGGCGCTGGAGCTGATCGGGCGCAAGGCCTCCGACACCCCACGGGTCCAGGTCTGGGCGCGGCACGGCCTGGCGGCGGCCGAACGCGGCGCCTCGCTGACCCGCCAGCTGCTGGCCTTCTCCCGCACCCAGAAGCTCGACCTGCGCCCCTTCGTGGTGGCCGACCTGGTGACCGGCATGCGCGAACTTCTGCAGCGGACCCTGGGCGGGGCCATCGAGCTGGTGCTGGACCTGGACGCGGCGCGCATGCCGGTGCTGTCGGACCACACCCAGCTGGAGCTCGCCATCCTGAACCTGGCGATCAACGCCCGCGACGCCATGCCGGAGGGCGGACGGCTGACCATCTCCACCGAGATCGTGACCGTGGCGCCCGGACATCCGCTGCTGCCGCCGGACGACTATGTGGCGCTCTCCGTCACCGACACCGGCCAGGGCATGACGCCCGAGGTGATCGGCCGCGCCTTCGATCCATTCTTCACCACCAAGAGCGTCGGGAAGGGCACGGGGCTGGGCTTAAGCCAGGTCTATGGCGTGGCGCGCCAGGCCGGCGGCGAGGCGCGCATCGAGAGCCGGCCGGGCGGGGGCACGACGGTGACGGTGCTGCTGCGGCGCTCGCTGGAGCCGGCGGCGGTCGGAGTCTCGGCGCCGGGACCCGAGGCGGTTGTGGCCCCGTCGGCCGGCGCGACGGTGCTGGTGGTGGACGACGACGAGCAGGTGCGGACCCTGCTGCACGAGACCCTGCAGCTGCTTGGCTACAGGGTGCTGGACGCCGACGGCGGGGCCGCGGCGATCCGCTTCCTGCAGGCCGGGCGGCCGGACGCCGTGCTGCTCGATTTCGCGATGCCGCAGATGAACGGCGCCCAGGTGGCCGACCGCGCCCGGCAGCTGTGGCCGGACCTGCCGATCGTCTTCGCCAGCGGCCATGCCGACACCGCCGCCATCCAGGCCGCGGTGGGCGAGGACGCGCCGATCCTGCGCAAGCCCTTCGAGCTCGACCTGCTCGCCCGGACGCTGAGCTCGATGATCGGCCGGAGCGTGGCGGCCGAACGCGCCGCTTCCCGCGCGCGGGGCGAGGTCGGGTGAGGGAAGCTAAGCGTCCTCTCCCCGCTTAGAGGGGGGGCGAGCGCAAGGACGCTGGCTCGACTATCGGTGCGGCGGTGAGGTCCAGCCGCCCCTCACCATCCCCCGAGGGGAGAGGAGTTCTCAGAAGCCGTTGCCGTTCTTGCGCACGTGGTCGCAGATGGTGCGGTAGTCAGAGGTCAATTCCTCGCCGGCCTGAAGGTCGCGGGCGGCGCGGTCCTCGCCGAACGAGATGGCGTTGGAGACCGTGGTCGGCGCCTCGGCGTGGTTGAAGTATCGCCCGTTGTCGCCGCAGAGGACGTAGAGCCCGGCCTGCTCATGCCAGGTGCAGTAGGTCTCCAGATAGGCCCGCACATGGGCCGGAAGGGTGGCCATCTCGTCGGGCGTGTAAACCCGGTCGATCCGGCCGTCGAAGCGCCAGATCAGCTCGCCGGCCTCCACCGGCTGCAGCAGAAAGACGCCCAGGCCGTGGATCGGGCTGGGTCGCAGTTCGGTCTCCACCATCATCATGGCGCGGCGTTTGGCTCCCACTCCGACGATTCCGGGCGGCGAGGCCGCGGCCCGGCATGCGTGACGCATGATGTCCGCCTAAGTTCCCAGGGCTCCGAACTCAAGAGCAAATGGCGGAGGGATCGCAACTAGGCGATGCAGGCCTCGAAGCCTTTGCGCAGGGCGTCCTCGTCGAGCTTTCGGCCGATGAACACCATGCGGGAATAGCGCCGCTCGCCGTCGCGCCATTCGCGCTGGAAGTCGCCCTCCAGGATCATGTGCACGGCCTGGAAGACGAGGCGCCGCTCGTCGCCCTTCACGTCGAGGATGCCCTTGGCGCGCAGGATGTCGGGACCCTGGGTCTGCAGGAGGTTGTTCAGCCAGGCGGTGAGCCGGTTGGCGTCCAGCGGCTTTTCGGACGACAGCGAGACGCCGCGGATCCCGGACTCGGCCACGTGGTCGTGGATGTGGCCATGCCCATGATCGTCATCGTGATCGTGATCGTGATCGTGGTGATCGTGCTCGCAGGCCTCGTCATGGACGTGGCCCGGCGCGCCGTGGCCGGGATTGAGGAATTCCGGCGCCAGGTCGGTGATCCGCGACAGGTCGAAGGAGCCGCGGCCGAGGATCGCCTCCAGCGGCACCTGCGAGCGCGTGGTGCGGTGGATGGGGGCCAGCGGATTGAGCTCGCGGATGCCGGCCTCGACCTCCAGGAGCTCGGCCTCGGTGACGAGGTCGGTCTTGTTGAGGATGATCTGGTCGGCGAAGGCGATCTGCTCGGCGGCCTCCCGGGAGTCCTTCAGGCGCAGCGGCAGGTGCTTGGCGTCGACCACGGTGGTGACGCTGTCGAGCCGGGTCTTGGCGCGGACGTCCTCGTCGACGAAGAAGGTCTGGGCGACCGGGCCCGGATCGGCGAGGCCCGTGGTCTCGATGATGATGGCGTCGAAGCGGCGTCCCCCCTTCTGTGTCTGGCGCTTCATCAGGCCGGAGAGCACGCGGATCAGGTCGCCGCGCACCGTGCAACAGACGCAGCCGTTGGACATCTCGAAGACTTCCTCGTCGGCCCCGACGACGAGGTCGTTGTCGATGCCGATCTCGCCGAACTCGTTGATGATCACGGCGTAGCGCTTGCCGTGGTCCTCGGTGAGGATGCGGTTGAGCAGGGTGGTCTTGCCGGCCCCGAGATAGCCGGTGAGCACGGTGACGGGGGTCCTGTCGGAAGCTTGGACGGAGGGGTTCTCGCTCATGGCCGACATGTAAGGCGAGCGCGACGATTTCCAAAGTGCGCTGCGGTGTTATATCGTAACACTCATGAGCTCCGCCGATCGCCCCGACAGCCTGGACGCCTTCCGCCAGGACGGCGCCTATCTGGGCGCCGACCACGCGCGCAACGAGCGGCGGACCTGGATCGTGACGGCGATCTGCGCGGTGACCCTGGTGGCCCAGATCGCCGGCGGCCTGGCGTTCCGCTCCATGGCGCTGACCGCCAGCGGCCTGCACATGGCGGCCCACGTGGCGGCGATGGCGACGGCGGCGGCGGCTTACGGGCTGGCGCGGCGGTGGGCCGGAGACCCGCGCTTCGCCTGGGGCGCCGGCAAGCTGGGCTATCTGGCCGGCTTCGCCAACGCCGTGGTGCTGGGGGTGATCGCCGTCCTGATCGGGGTGGAGAGCGTCGGCCGGCTGATCACGCCCGAGGCCGTGGACTACAATGCCGCCCTGCCGCTGGCGGTGGCCGGGCTGGCGGTGACGGTGGTCTGCGTGGTGCTGCTCAGGCCCGTGCAGGGCGCCCACGGCCACGACGATCCGCATGGCGACCTCAACATCTCCGCCGCGCACCTGCACCTGACCGCCGACGCGGCGGTGGGCGTGCTGGCGATCGCCGGCCTCGCGGCCGGACGCCAGCTGGGCTGGGCCTGGGCCGACCCGCTGGCCGGCCTGGCCGGCGCCGCCCTGGTGGCGCAGTTCGCGATCAGCCTGATCCGCCGCGCGGCCTCGGCCCTGCTGGACATGAACCTCTCGCCGGAGCTGGCGGCCGAGGTGCGCCGGCGCCTGGAAGCGCAGGGCGAGCGGGTGATCGACCTGCACCTCTGGCGGCTGGGGCCGGGGCATTTCGCGGCGGTGGCCAGCGTGGCCGCGGGCCCGGGACGGACCGTCGAGGCGCTGCGCGCGCGGCTGGGCGGCCTGGCGTCCTTAAGTCACGTCACGCTTGAGTTGCGCAGCGACGGCGAACCGGGCCACGGTCCCGCTGATGGGTTCAGGCGCTAAGGTTCGCATGGCGAGAAGCAGGTACCGGCGCAGGCGGCCGCGGGCCGCGGCGGCCCTTGGGGCGACCCTGGGGGCCTTGACGCTGGTCGCGGCGGCGGGCGTGGGCGGCTGGGCCGCCTATGGCCACCGCATCGCCACCGGCCCGGTGGCGCTGACCTCCCGCACGGTCCATGGCAAGCCGCTGAAGGTGGACCTGCCCGCGCCGCCCGCGCCCGAGGCCCTGCAGGCCAGGCTCGACGCGCTGGCCCAGGCCTATCGCGAGCCGGTGGGGATCGCCGTCACCGACGTGAGCGCGCGCTGGACGGCGCAGACATCCGGCTGGGAGGTGTTCCCGCAGCAGAGCGTCTCCAAGCTGTGGGTGGCGCTGAGCGTCATGCAGGCGGTGGATCGCGGAGGGCTTTCCCTGGACCAGCAGGTGGTGCTGACGCCGGACGACCGCTCGGTCTTCTACCAGCCGCTGGCCGCCAACATCCGCGGGTCGAAGGGCTACGCCACGACCATATCCGACCTGCTGCGCCGGCAGCTGACGATGAGCGACAACGCCGCCAACGACAAGCTGATGCGCGAGGTCGGTGGGGCCGGCGCGGTCACCGACGCCCTGGCCGAGAAGGGCCTCGATCACATCGCCGTGGGCGCCTACGAGCGCGA
>JAQGIX010000334.1 GCA_028290925.1 Phenylobacterium sp.
CCAGAAGGAGAAGTTCCTCAAGCCGCTGCTGAACGGCGAGAAGCGTGTCTGCTACTCGATGACCGAGAAGGCCGCCGGGGCCGACGCCACCGGCATGCAGACCCGCGCGGTCAAGGACGGCAACGAGAACTACATCCTGAACGGCGAGAAGTGGTTCTCCTCCGCCGCCAGCGCGGCCGACCTAGCCCTGGTCATGGCCATGACCGACCCGGACGCGCCGCGCCACCAGCGCTACTCCACCTTCATCGTCGAGCTGCCGAACCCCGGCTACCGGATCAAGCGCGACATCCCGACCATGGCCCTCGAAGGCCCGCTCTCCCACGTCATGGGCGGCGGCCATGCCGAGATCGAGATCAAGGACCTCAAGGTCCCCGCCGAGAACCTGCTGGGCGGCGAAGGCAATGGCTTCAACATGGGCCAGCACCGGCTGGCCTACGGCCGGCTGCGCCACGGCATGCACAACATCGCCATGGCCCAGCGGGCGCTCGACATGGCCGCCGGCCGGGTGACCAGCCGCGAGACCTTCGGCAAGCCGTTGCACGAGCGCCAGGCCGTGCAGTTCATGCTCGCCGAGTGCGCCACCCAGCTCTACATCGGCCGGCTGATGCTCATGCACATCGCCTACAAGGCGGAGAAGGGCCTCGACCTGCGCCAGGAGAACTCCATGGCCAAGGTCTACCTGGCCCACATGGTGCACCACGTGGTCGACACCGCCATCCAGCTGCACGGCGCGCTGGGCTACAGCCAGGACACCCCGCTCGCCCGTTGGTACACCCAGATTCGCTCCCAGCGCCTGGTCGACGGCCCCGACGAGGTCCACCGCTGGACCGTCGGCCGCAACGTCATCAAGGCCTTCCAGCAGCACGGGACCACGGCCAGCATGGCCGGCGGGGACTTGGTGTAGGCGTCAGAACGCGTGCTTCGTTAGAAAGGCGAGGCTCGTTGGCGGCGGCACACCTAGGAACCCGCCGGGGTCGTCGAAGGCGCCGAGCTTGCCCGCGCGCCAGAGGGGCGAGCCGTAGAGCTCGCCGGCCATCAGGCATAGCGCTCGCCAAAGCGCTTCAAGACCACTGGCGCCCAAGGCGTATCGATCGATTCCGATCGGGTGATCGATCTGCACTCGACAGCGCCATCCGGTGTGATGAGGCTCTGGCGCGAACAGACGGACCGCCATGGGATGCCGCGGCTCGGTGACCATAAGGGTTTCCTCGACCATGGCTGCTGACGATTCGGACTCGTCCCCCGGGTACATCAGCACTGCGCTGCGGTCTTCATCCCGACCCAAATCGAAGGGAAAGGGAGCAAAGTCGAGAAACATCGTAGGCGCGGGCAGACCCAGGTAGCCCCCAAACTTGCCCTTCCACCCCAACCGACCCTCCCGCCACGCTTCGCTGCAGTAGAGGTCGATCGCCGCCTTACTCAGCGCCAAGACAAGCGCCTGCAGCGGACCTTCACCGTAAGACGGACGATCGCGGTTCAGGGGTGATCACATTCGTACTTGGAAGGCCCACGTCGTTAGTTCGAATGGGATGGGCGCGAACACTTGGACGCGGACCTTCTTGCTGGTCCCGGCGAGATTAAAGGCGTCCTCCGCCGCGAGTATGCGTCCAGCCATCGAGCGCCTAAACCATTTCCTCGGAACAACTAGAGAACACCGAGGCGGCCTTCAATACCTTTCGCCAGCCTGCCATTCCTCTGGTCGCACAAGCGCAGGATTCCCCACCTCGCCATCTGTCATCCTGCAATGGCCCCAGCGCTGGTTCGTTCTGCTCCAGCACTCATGTCGCGGTATCGGGATGCTCGGGCCACGACAAAACTCTTCATCGTTCTGCTCTTGAACGATGCACTGCTTCGGGCTGTCGCGTCGTGACCCACCGGATCCGGAGCCGCCGGCGCCATCCCGAAACGAGCTGATCACTGACCATGGAAATGGAAGCAGCGGCGGCGGAACCCTGACGGGGGGAAAGGGTAGAGGCTCGAAAGGCGGCAAGTGCGGGAGAGAAGGCGGCGCTACGCCCCCGCCGTGGCAGGTGGGACAACTCACCTTTGCCGCGGCCAGCTGTACCGGTTCAACTGTCGAGGCGGCCGCGCTCCGTGTATTCGATGGGTCGCTGTCGCTTTGCGTTGTCGCGCCATCATCCGCATTGGACTGGCCAAAGAACGCATCATGGTCCGCCTGCGCGGCAGCCTGTCTCGCGGCCTCGATCTCGTCCGGTGGTCGCCGATACCATTGATCCAGCGCATCGCCGCTCAGGCTGGCGGGGTCCACGGGCTTGTAGACCATCATCTCTCTCCGTTCGTTTTCGGGGTTCAGGGCGCGGCCAGCAGGTCCAGCGCCACCAGCAGCACGGCTTCCAGCTTCAGGGCCTCGCGCTCGCCGCCGCCGGCTTCACGCGGCGTGAGCTCGCGGCCGCAGACCAGGTCGCAGGCGGCGATCAGGGCGGGGTGCTCGAAGAGCCGGCGGCGGTAGAGGCCGAGCTTGCGTTCGGCCTGTTGGCGGTGGTCAGCCCGGGCGACGAGCGCCTTTAGCGACGTTCCGGACGAGGACATGCCGGGCTGCACCTCCAGGGTGGAGGCGAGCGACAGAGTCGGCTGGGCGATCACGTAGGCGTCGCGGTAGCGTTCGCCGGCCGCCTTCTGCGCCGCGGAGAGCTTGCCCTTGCGGGCCAGCCAGTCGAGGCCGGCCTGGCGGCGATAGGGCCGCTCGCTCGGGCCGCGCCCCTCGCCGTCCTCCACGAAGGCGGCCCCGCGGCGGGCCTCCAGCGCCAGGGTCTCGGCGACCCCATCGGCCACCGCGCGGGCCTCGGCCCGCCGCACCTGAATCGCGAGCCGCGCAGGTCCGTCCACCGCGCGGAGGCGGTTTTTCTTCGACATCGACGGGTTCCTTAGGGTTGGCCGCGGATCGCGACGGCGTCGGCGAGGCGGTAGACGGACTCCGCCGCCTCCCGGTCGCCCTCGATGACCACCAGGCCGGCGGCGGCGTGGGCCAGCAGCTCGCGCAGGAACTGCGGCCGCTCCCGCGGACGACGGCGGCTGAGCGCGCCGGCCACCACGGCGGCGGCGTCCTCCGAGGCCCAGGTCATCGCCGCCGCTCCGGCAACGCCGGATAGCCGCCCGCAGCCAACACATCGGCCACGTGGCGTCCGTTTCTGGCGTAGCGAGGCTTCATCGGATCATCGGGCGTCCCGCCTCTCCGCGCCTGGAACAGCATTTCGAGCCGCAAGGCCCGAGCCGCGTCCAGACGAAGTTCCGTGGCCGCCCGCGCGGGCGAGGCGCCGGCGTGACGGAGCGCCACGTAGCCAACGCCCGCATTTGGTGAGTTCGTGGTTTGTTCACTCGGCATGCGCGATATGTACATTACATACAGCGCTTGCGACAAGCGAAAATGTATTTTATCTACAGGATGAGATGAGCACGGTTTTCGGCATGGACAGGCGCTCCGAGCGCCTCCGCGACGCCCGCATGGCGCGCGGCTACGAGACGGCCGCCGCGGCCGCCGACGCCTTCGGCTGGAACCGCAACACCTACGCTTCCAACGAGAACGGCAACGCCCCGTTCTCCTACCGCAAGGCCAAGGAATACGCGGCCGCCCTGGGCGTGCGGCCGGAGTGGCTCTACGACGCCGCCGGCCCCATGCGCCCCTCGGCCGAGCCGGGCTTCGTGCCGATCATCGGCATGGTGGGGGCCAATCCGGACGGGATCGTGCTGTTCGCCACCGGCCAGGAGCCGGGCGACCTGGCCCCCATCCCGCCCGGCGGCACCGAGAAGGCCGTGGCCCTGCGCGTCGCCGGCCACTCCATGCGCGGCGTCGCCGACGACGGCGCCCTGATCTATTTTGAGGACCAGCGCACCCCGCCGACGCCCGACATGCTGGGCCATGTGGTGGTGGTCGAGACCGACAGCGACGAGGTGCTGGTCAAGCGCCTGCTGCGTGGCTCGCGGGCCAATGTCTACGATCTGGAGAGCGTCGCCGGCCCGACGCGCCATGACGCGCGCCTGCGCTGGGCGGCGCACATCACCGCCATCATCCCCCCCTACCAGGCCCGCCGGATCATCCGCGGCGCGGCGTGATCGCGTTCAGCGACCGCCGACGGCGATCGGCCGGCACATCTCGGCCACGCGCTCCGTGTGGCCGCGGCCGCTCTGGATCGCGGCATCAAGGTCCGCGCGGTCGAGCAGGCCGGTGCTGACGATGCGTTGCACCGTGTTATCGGCGATGAAGTGGACGAGGGCGGCCTCCTGCACCGCCCGCGCGAGGGTGTCCCGGGCCTTGGCCTGCTCGACGTCGCTGAAGCCGCGCGCAGGTCCTGAAAGGCTGGTCAACGCGCCCCACTCGGCCCACTCGGCCGTGGCGTCCTGGTAGAGGTCGACCGCCGATACCGCGATCCGCGAATAGAGGATTTCCCGCTGGTGCGGCACATAGGTCGCCGCCGTCGAGGAGACCATGGCGTCCCAGGTGTCGATCTGCCAGGGCCGGGCATAGGGCTGCGGAATGGGGCCGACGGCCGGCAGGCGGCGATCCACGGCGGCGCGATCGATAATCGCACGGATCTGGGCGGCCCGGGCGGCCATGCAGGGCGCTTCCTGGTCCAGCTCCACCTTGTACTGGACGAACCGGGCGAAGTTGTCGCGCAGCGCCTCTTCGCCGTGACGAACCTCGTCACGATGATGCAGCGCCTGCACCGTCTGCTCCGCCCCGAGCGCGATCAAGACGCCCAGGACGATGATTCCCACTTCCTTGGCGAATTCGCGGCCGCCGTGGAACGGCGTCGGCCTGTGGATTTCCATGCCCGCCCCCAGCGGTTCACCTACGCTGAAGCTTGCGTAACACGGACTCGCGGCGGTTCGGCAATGCGGCGCGGCGTGACGGCGCTCTCGCCCCAGGGGCGAATGCGATGCGGCCGCCCGCCAGGCCATGCTAATTTCGAGGCGTCCTGTCGGAGATCGCCGGAGGCGCATCGCCATGAAGGAAGCCCTGGTCGTCGTGATGGCCGCGCTCGCGGTCTCCGCCTGCGCCGACTACGGCTACGTCTACAGCTATGACCCCTACCTTGGCCCGCGGGGTCACTACGTCGGCCCCTTCGAACACCCGCCCGTCCGCGCCGCCCTCGCCTGCGCCCGCATCGTCTACAGCGGCCCGCACTATGGCGGCTACCGCGGCCCCTACTACAGCGGCCCCTACTGCGCGGACGGTGAGCGCATCGGGCAGGCGCCGCCGGACGCGGAAGCTCCGCTGGCGCGCTGAGACCCCACGCCGCTAAGCTGTCCGGCGATGTGCAACGAGTACCGCTACAAGAAGCCGCTCGACGAGATCGCCCGGGCTTTCGGCGAGGTCCACCTGCCGCTGCACTGGGCCGGCGGTGCGCCGAACCTCGAGCCCCGCGACTCCATCCGCCCGACCGACCCCGCGCCGGTGATCCTGGGCTCCCCCGAGGGCGCTGAGCTGAAGCAGCTGCGCTGGGGCTTCGTCCAGCCGGGCCGGCCGCCGGTGATCAACTTCCGCTCCGAGGGCCGCCGGTTCCCCAACGGTCGCTGCCTGATCCCGGCCGACGGCTTCTACGAGTTCACTGGCGCGAAGGCCCCGAAGTCCAAGTGGCTGTTCACACGGGCAGACGGCTCGGACCTGTTCTGCATCGCGGGCCTGGTCCGCGACGAGCGCTTCACCATGCTCACCTGCGAGCCCGGCCCCGACATCGCGCCCTACCACAACCGCCAGATCGTCATCCTGCCGAGGCGCCAGTGGGCGGCTTGGCTCGGCCCGCCCGAAGCGCAGCCGCCGCTCGGGCCGCTGCCGGCCGGGAGCCTGAAGGTGGAGCAGATCCGCTAGTTCCTTTCCCCCGCGCTCGTGGACCGCTTCCGATGGCTGCGCGCCGGAAGCGTGAGTAAGAAGAAGAATAACCGGAACGGAATCGTAAGGGTCACGGCTAGCCATCCGAGCCAGAACAACGGCGCCTGAGTTCTCGGTATGGGCCGGCCGTCGCCGAATTGACTTGGGTTGATCTGCCCGGCCAGCACATCCGATCGAAGATAGCCTTCGAGCTCGTCGAGACCGTTGAGCGCCTGCGCCAGCGCGACGTCCCGGCTCTGCCATTCTCCAAACCAATGACGATACCGTCCGAACAGCCGCTCAATCCCGCTTAAGACCGGCAGGACACTGCCGCTCTGCAAGCTCGGCGGGATACGCCCCTTACCCATCTCGTCTTCCCGGCACTGCTCGTAGTCCAACCGAAACAGCGGCTCGCCATACTTTTCCCAGGTGACACCCACGAGTTCGACCAGATTTTCACGCCGCCGCCCATAGCCGAAATACTTCCACTCCTCGCCCCAAGTCGGTTTGGCTTGGCGAGTTCGCGTGCTCTCGAATCCGAGTTCCAGCAGGCGTGGCACGAGCCGCGCCTTGACCTCGGCCTGCAACGCCCTCCGACGCAATGTACGCCTATTGCTCGTCATCGATGGCCGCGCCGATGCCCGTGATCCCGGCCTGAACGCCACCCAAGCCGTAACCGATATGGTGGGGATACCAACGGTCGAAGTAGTAGTTCGAACCCTGCTCGCGCGCGGCCTGCAACTGGTTTGGGGTTGGGCGCGCAGAGTAGCCAAATTTCGACTCTCCCCAGCGGCCGCTTTTGTTGATTTGGTCGACCACTGTCCGCCTCCCGTTTTGCAGCTCTTCCCACTTCTGGAGCTCCACGGCCGGATCCGCCTGTAACCAACTCTTCGTGCGGGACATTAACTCGCCCAGCCTCCCCTTCTCAGCCGCGCTTAGGCCATTGGACCAAGCCGAACCGGCCTCCATGCCATTCAGGAATGACGCTCCGACTCCCGCAGCTTGACCAGCGACCTGTGCAGTCCTCCGATGCGCGGCGTCATAGGCGTCGCGCGCCTGCTGATCGTGCAGATTGGCCTGATAGCGTCGCGGCGCCGAGGACAATGGCCCGCCATCGACGATCGCGTCGCCGAGGGCGGCGATGTGATCCGCACCGCCAAGCGTCACTGTGTTGGCAAAGCCTCTCGTGAAGGCATCGGCCTGCATAGCGGCGCCGCGCCAGGTATTAGGATCGCGCACCGTCTGCACAGTATTGGTCATCGCGCGCGCGGCATCTTGCGCGAGCTTGCTCCGTCCGAGTGCGATCAGCTCAGCTCTGGTCCTGGCCTGTACGTCCTGCCCGGTACGGATCGCGTTCTCATAGACCTCTCGGCCTGCGGCTTCGGCCGCTTGGCGTTCTTGTTCGACTGCGCCCAACGCGCCCGAAAACCAACCGCCAAGCGCCGACTGCTGCGCGCCGCGACCACTCGCCCCGCCCATTTCACTCCTCGTCCAATTGAGATTCATCTGCGAGCTCCGCGTGAAGCCCGGAGCGCGAGGCGATCATAGCCAAGCTTAGCTGCCTTGTCAAGAACAAAATAGGAACATTGCATGCCGATCCGCCGACGGCTCTAGCCCGCCTCTGGCGCCGTCGCCGCTTTCGTCCTACCTGCAAACCAGTCCCATGCCGCCGCTCCGCAACGCCATCGCAGGCCAGGTGCTCCGCCTCGTCGGACGGGCGAGCGGCGACACGCCGTTCCTGGTGAGCGAGGCGGACGCCGGCTTCTTCGGCCCGGACTCGGCCTCCTGGCGGGTGCACGGCGATTTCACCGCGATGATGATCGGCGGCGTCGCGGCGCTCTTGCTACAGATGCTGCATCCCCGCGCCCTGGCCGGCGTCTGGGACCACTCCGACTTCCGTCACGACATGACCGGGCGCCTGCGCCGCACCGCCCGGTTCATCGCCGGCACCACCTACGGCTCCGCCGACGAGGCCCTGGCCCTGATCGCCCATGTGCAGAAGATCCACGACAAGGTGAGCGGGAGCCTCCCCGACGGAACGCCCTACTCCGCCAACGACCCCGACCTGCTCACCTGGATCCACGTGGCCGAGGTGAGCTCGTTCCTCGCCGCCTACCTGCGCTACCGGGACCCCGGCTTCGCGCCCGCCGAGCAGGATCGCTACTACGCAGAGACCGCCCTCGTGGCCGAGCGGCTCGGCGCGACGCAGGTCCCGAAATCCCGCGCCGCGGTCGAGGCCTATCTGCGCGAGCTGCGCCCACAGCTGCTCTACGATCACCGGACCCGTGAGGTGGCCCGCGCCCTGCTCGACCAGCGGCCGTCCAGCCCCGCCATCGCTCCCTTCCTGAAGCTCACCTTCCAGGCGGCCCAGGACCTGCTGCCCTCATGGGCCGCGGAGATGCACGGCTTCCGCGTGGCGCCGGTGAGCCGTCCCGCCGTCCGCGCGGCGGCCCGCAGCCTGGGCGCCGTCCTGCGCTGGGCCCTGCAGAATGGGGTGGAAGGCCGCGCCCGGCGCCGCGCGGCCGAGCTTGGCCTCAAACCTGCGCCTGCGGAACTTTCCGCCCACGCTCAAGCTTAAGCCCCCAAACGAGGGAGGACCCGCCCATGCGCGCGGCATATCTGGGACTTGGGCTGGCCTGTGCGCTGGCGATCGCCGGCTGCGGCAAGCAGCGCTCCGCCACGGCCGACACCGGCACGGCCAAGGCGACCGTCTCCACCGACGCGCCGGCCTCGAAGGTGCCTGACACGCAACTGCAGTCTCAGGCGCAGCAGGCGGCCACGGCCTCCTCGACGCCGGTCGACGGCTCGGGCCCGGTGAACACCACCACGGCGACCCCGCCCGTAGCGCCGG